>JAUSIH010000001.1 GCA_030648205.1 Dehalococcoidia bacterium
AAGGGTATGGAGAGCGGCACGCCGGGGAACACGACGCCCTTGCCCGGCTTCAGCGTCCCGCCGACGACGACGCGACAGACCACGTCCGGCGGCCTCACCTCGACGACGCGCAGCTCGATGGCGCCGTCGTCGAGCAGCACGACGCGCGCTTTCGCGGCGTCCTGCGCGAACGTCGGCAGGTTGACGCCGATGCGGCTCTCCGTGCCGACGACGCGCTCCGTGGTGAGGGTGACGGACGCGCCGCGCCGCAGCACGACGCTCTCCGCGGCGAGCGGCCCCACGCGGTACTTGGGGCCGGGCACGTCCACCAGGATGGCGACGGGCCTCTCCAGGCGTTGCGCGGCCTCGCGGACAAGGCGCACCGTGCGGGCGTGCTCCTCGACGGTGCCGTGCGACAGGTTCAGGCGCGCCACATCCACGCCCGCGCGCACGAGCCGCCCCAGCACGGACGCGCTCGCGCTGGCCGGCCCCAGTGTGGCGACTATCTTGGTGCGGCGATTGAACTGGAGGAGCTTCATGCGTCCGCTCTCCTGTCTCTTTTCTCAGGCTCAGTATATGCGAAGTCATCCCGAAAACGCGCGCCCACCCTTCGACAAGCTCAGGGTGAGCGGTGTGCCCCGCTCGTGGTGAGCCTGTCGAACCACGAGCAGAGACCAGCCGAGGGTTCTCAGGACAGCTTTTCCTACCAGGACGGACGCATCAGGCCAGGTCTTTCACGTACCGCAGCGCGTCGGCGCCGTCCTGGTAGTAGTCCGGTAGGACGTCGAACCGGCGGTAGCCGCGCTCCTCGTAGAGGCGGATGGCCGTCGCGTTGTCGCGGCGCGACTCCAGCACCAGCCGCACGCAGCCCTGCCGTCGCGCGCAGGCCTCCGCCGCGTCCAGGAGCCTGCCGCCCAGGCCGCGTCCGCGCAGGGAGGGCCGGACGACGATGTCGTACAGGCGACAGGACTTGCCGCCAATCCGCCACATGACGACGGCCATGCCCCGGGCCTGTCCGCGCGCGCTGTCCAGCAGCACGACGCCGTGTCCGCGAGTCAGGTAATGGCGGAACTGGGCGCGGGTGAAGAGGTCTGACGTGAAGCCGACGCGCTCCAGCTCCACGAGCTGGTCTAAGTCAGCCAGGGTTGCCTTGCGTATCACTCGATGATGCGGCCTTCCGGACCCCGCGAGGTGCGTCGCGGATGCGGGCGTCCCGTGGTGATTATAGCGTCCCGCCCCGCTTCAGGGCCAGCGCTGAGCACCACGACTGTTGCTGTTCCTCCTTGCTCAACGTCACCTTCTCCATAGGGCGACATCACTGGCCTTGACCGCGCTGTCGGCAAATAGGTACACTAATAGGATAGGCAGCACAGGAGAGGGCTGTTGATCACCATCGGACTGACGGGCGGGATAGGGACCGGCAAGAGCACGGTCACCGATATGCTCAAGGAGCTGGGCGCCGTCATCGTTGACGCCGACAAGGTCGCCCACGAGGCGTACAGGCCCGGCACGCCCGCCTGGCAGGACATCGTCGCCCAGTGGGGCAAGGACGTCGTGCTCCCCTCCAACGAGGTGGACAGGAAGAAACTGGGCGGCATCGTCTTCAACAACCCCCAGGCGCTCCAGCGACTGAACGAGATCGTCCACCCGCGGATGCGCCAGATGCTCTTCGACATGATCGAGCAGCACCGGCGCAAGGGCGAGCGAGTGGTCGTGCTGGAGGCGGCCATCCTCATCGAGGCGGGATGGGCGCCCCTGGTGGACGAGGTGTGGGTCACGGTGGCGCCGGAGGAGACAGTCATTCGCCGCATCCAGGGCCGCAACAATCTCACGCCGGAGCAGATACGGGCGCGCATCCGGTCGCAGCTCTCCACGAAGGAGCGCGTGGCCCTGTCGCAGGTGGTGATTGATACAGACTGCACCATTCCAGAGGTTCGGCAAAAGGTCAGGAAGCTCTGGGATGAGCGACTGGCGAGCAGGAAGGACCCCACGAGCGATGTCCAACGTTAGCGAGCTGGAAAGCAAGCCGTTCAAGGAATACGTCATTGAGGAGTACGTGCTCCGCGAGGAGCCGTTCTACCTGCCGGTGACAGACGAGGTCCAGGTCTTTGAGGCGGCGTACCACGCCAAGATCCCCGTCCTGCTCAAGGGGCCGACGGGTTGCGGCAAGACGCGCTTTGTGGAGTACATGGCCTATCGCCTGGGCCGACCGGTGACCGCGGTGCGTCGCAAGGGCCGCCGGGACGGCGACGCGACGGAGAGCGGCATCCCGCTCATCACCGTCGCCTGTCACGAGGACCTGACCGCCAGCGACCTTGTGGGGCGCTACCTGCTGGAAGGCGACACCACCCGCTGGATAGACGGCCCACTGACCCGCGCCGTCAAGGTGGGGGCCATCTGCTACCTGGACGAGATTGTGGAGGCCCGCAAGGACACCACGGTGCTCATCCACCCGCTGACCGACCATCGCCGCATCCTCCCGGTGGAAAAGCGCGGCCAGATCATTGAGGCCAGCGACGGCTTTTTGCTGGTCATCTCCTACAACCCGGGTTACCAGAGCGTGCTCAAGGACCTCAAGCAAAGCACCCGGCAGCGGTTCGTGGCCATTGAGTTCAGCTACCCGCCCAAGGAGCTGGAGCAGGAAGTCATCAAGCACGAGAGCGGCGTGTCGGAGGACGTGGCGAAGGGCCTAGCCAAGCTGGCCGAGAAGGTGCGCAACCTGAAGGAGCACGGGCTTCAGGAGGGCGCCAGCACCCGGCTTCTGATTTACGCGGGCAAGCTCATCGCGCGGGGGATCGCGCCGCGCCGCGCCTGCCAGGTGGCCGTGGCCTGGGCGCTCACCGACGACAGGGACGTTCAGCGCAGCATTGAGGAAATCATCTCCAGCATCTTCGAGTAACGAGGGGTCATGGCGCAAGGGACCATCCACAGCGAACGGGCACGGGCGGGTACAGCGGAGTCGCTGGAGACGCAGGTCCGGCATGCCCTGACGGGACACAACAAGCTGGTCCTCCATGATCCGTACCTCAAGCCCGCAGCCGTCCTCGTGCCCCTGTTCTACAAGCGAGAATTGCCGCATATCCTCCTGACCAAGCGCACCACCCGCGTCCTGCACCACAAAGGGCAAATCTCCTTCCCAGGCGGCACCCGCGACCCGGAGGACCCCACGCTGCTCAGCACGGCGCTGCGGGAGATCCACGAGGAGATGGGCATCCACAGCGGGGATGTGCGCATCCTGGGGGAGCTGGACGACATCATCACCAACACTCGCTTTGTCGTCTCGCCCTACGTGGGAGTCATCCCGTACCCCTACGCGTTCACCGTGAGCGGCGAGGAGATTGACGAAGTGCTGGAGGTGCCCATCGCGACGCTGCTGGAGCACGGGCACGTGAACACGGCGGCGGTGGCGCCCATCCGGCCATACCCCGCTTATACGTTCGATTACGATCAGCATGTTATCTGGGGCATCACGGCCCGGATTCTGCGCCAGTTCCTGGACGTGGTCTTTGGCCCCCAAAAAGGTGCGCCAGCATGGACGGGGAAGAACGGTCATTAGCCGCCATCGAGCGGGACCTTCAGCGCTTCCACATCTCTTTGGGAAGCGAGTTCCGGAAGGCTGAGCGCCTCATCGGCGGACGGCTCTCCCGCGCGAACCTGGCGACGTGGGCCAACGAAGGTGTCGCCATCGCGCAGAACAGCTTCCGTTCATGGGAAGCCGCCACGGAGTACTTCGGCGCGACTCCCGCGATGCTGGACAAGGTCTCCTTTCCCCAGTTCCTGACGTGGGCGCGGTGGGGCCGCACGCTGGCGCAGGACTCGCCGAATCTGGCCGCCGCCTACTTCCGCGCCGGGCCTGGCTCGCTCGACTTTCTTGCCCCCGCGCGGATCGGCGACTGGGCAGAGCTGGGCAAGGGGCTTTACAAAGGCACGTGGAAGTCCAGCGCGCTGGCCTGCCGGTTCTTCGAGCAAAGCCCCCACATCCTGCGGTACCTGCCGTTGCCGGAGCTGCGCCACTATGCCGCGTTCGTTGACGCTCTGGCCGCCCGCTCGTACGACATGGCGGCCGAGTGCATGGCCCTGGCCGAGAGCGTCCTGTCCAAGATTGACGAGCCGGACAGGAAGGGGTTCCTGAGCTTTACGACGTCGCTTGTCGAGGCAAGCTGGCGGGACGCGCGCACCGCCTTTGAGTCGGGCGGAAGGGTGCTGGTGCGGATTCACAAGCCGGAGCGCGGCCGCTTCATCGCCATGGCCCAGGCCCTGGCCCAGGTGGGGCAGGGCGCCGCCCTGGTCTTCTTCAACGAGTGCTCGCGCGCGCTGGCGCAGATGGACCCCGCTTTGCACAAAGAAGTCCTGGACCTGGCGGACCAGTTGATGAAGATCGCTCCCGCGACGGCGCCGGAGTTCCTCCGCAGCGCGCCGGGTGTGCTGAAGCGCGTCCGCGCCGACCGTCTGGAGCGATGGTTCCAGGAGGGCGCTCGCATCCTGGCGGAGAACCCGGAAGGCGGCTTGGCCTACTTCCGCATGGAGTCCACTCGCGGCGAGGAGGTTCTGGAGGGCCTGGCCTCCGGCGTGGAGCTGGAGCGCGTGCGCGAGGTCCTGCGCATGTATTGCCGCGCCCTGGCGGGCACGGGCGTGGAGCTCAGCCCCGCCCAGGACCTCAAAGCCAAGGGTATCGGATGGGCGGCCCAGGAGTCGCCCACAACGGAGGGCAACACCATCTACCTGCCCGACGTGGTGGAGCGCTACGCGCTGAAGGACCAGAACTTCGGCTGGTACAAGGTGGTGTCCACCCATCAGGTGGCGCACCTGGAGTTCGGCAGCTTTGCTTTCTCCTTCGACAGGGAGTCACGCCTGTTCCCGGAGTCGCGCCGGAAGGCCCTGGCGGCGCTTTCCCCGAACGGCCACGCGGACGCCACGGAGATGGAGCGCTTCTTCGACCTGTTTGAGGACCGGCGGCTGGCCGCGGATATCTTCACCGCCCTGGAGGACATGCGCGTTGACTCCATGGTCAAAAGAGAATACGCGGGCATCCGGGAGCCGTACCGGCGCGTGCAGCAGGACGCCCTGGCGGAGCGGACCGATATCGCGCTCCTTCCCCTGCGCGAGGCCCTGGTGGAGTATCTGGTGCGCATCAGCCTGGACGGCGTGGCGTCCGTCGAGCAGTTCCCCTCGGACATGGACCCGGTCATCCGCGCAATTGTCGACACCGCGCCCGTCGTCCGCGCGCCCGAGGCGCGGGTGGAAGACACCGCGGAGGCGACCATCCGCCTGTACGAGCTTATCCGCTCCGTGCCCAACGCCCCGCAACGGCAGGATGAGAACATGCAGCCGTCCCCCGG
Source organism: Dehalococcoidia bacterium (assembly GCA_030648205.1). Classification (NCBI taxonomy): domain Bacteria; kingdom Bacillati; phylum Chloroflexota; class Dehalococcoidia; species Dehalococcoidia bacterium. Next base: position 5,319 of record JAUSIH010000001.1, read on the forward strand.
CGCGGCGGGCGGCGCGCCCCAGCCTCGGCAGACCAGCCAGGCGGCGCCGGACCAGCCCCCTTCCGGCGACGGCGAGGGGCCGCGGCAGCACAGCGGCAAGAAGCAGGCCGCCGAGAAGCCATACACGTCACCACGGCGCGTGGACTATCGCGGCGACTTCAAACCGGAGCTGGTACAGCTTCTCTCCAAGCTGCGGACAACGCACGCTCAGCAGGGCAAGACCCAGGGGCAGCAGAATCTGTCCAAGGCCCTGCGGCAGTTCCTGGAGAAGAGCGTCGAGTTCGAGGCGGACGACGCCGCCGAGGGTGAGATAGAGGGGATGCAGCGGCAGTTCGTGGAGAACCTGCTGAACGAGGCGGCCCGGCATCGCAAGGCGCACAACAAGCCGGAGGAGGCGAAAGGCTTCGGCCTGGACAAGTCCGAGGACGAGGGCGAACCGCTGGACGCGCACGAGCCGCTCACGTTCCTGTACAGCGAGTGGGACTTCCGCGCGGGGGACTACAAGCCGCGCTGGTGCCGCGTGCGGGAGCAGCGCATGGAGGAGGGCGGCGAGGACTTCTTCCAGCGGACGCTGGATTCCTATTCCGGCCTGGTGAACGAGATAAAGCGGTCTTTTGAGATGGTCTCCATGGAGCGTCTCCGCAAGCAGCGGTTCCTGACGGACGGCGAGGACCTGGAGATGGACGCGGTCATTGAGGCGCGAGTGGAGCAGAAGGCGGGCGCCACGCCTACCGACAAGCTCTACTGGCGTCGGAACAAGGTGGAGCGGGACGTGGCCGTGGCCTTCCTGCTGGACATGAGCGCCTCAACGGCGGAGGCCATAGACGAGTCGCGCCGGGGCACGGACAAGCTTGACCCGCCGGACGACCCGCGCGACTACATGGCGTGGCTGAAGTCGCGCCGGGAGGACGTGGGCCGGCCCACGTACAAGCGCATCATTGACATCGAGAAGGAGAGCACCGTCCTGCTCATCAAGGCGCTGGAGACCGTGGGCGACCGCTACGGCATCTACGGCTTCTCCGGCTATGGCCGCGAGAACGTGGAGTTCTTCGTCATCAAAGACCTGCCCGAGGCCTTCAGCGACCGGGTCAAGCGCCGCATTGACAAGATTGCGCCGTTGCACGCCACGCGCATGGGCCCGGCCATCCGCCACGCCGTGAGCAAACTGGACAAGGAGGACGCCAAGACCAAGATACTGTTCCTGATCAGCGACGGTCGCCCGCAGGACAGGGGCTACTCACGCGAGGGCGTGGAGCGCGAGTACGCCGTGCATGACACGAAGATGGCCCTGACCGAGGCCCGCCGCCGCAACATCGTGCCGTTCTGCCTGACGGTGGACCGCTCCGGCCACGACTATCTCAAGACCATGTGCTCCGACATGGGCTACGAGGTGCTGGCGGACATCCAGACGCTCCCCAAGCGCCTGCCGTTCCTCTACCGTCGTCTCACGGTGTAGCCCGCGCTTCGCTACATTGGAGAGGCGCGCGGCCTTACGCTCCTTCGATCTTTCGCGTGACGGAGAGCGACTCTCCCCATGAGGGGATGAACGTCGAGTGGTAGCCTCCGGGGCCTCCCGCGATCACGAAGACGAAGTCCTCCGGCTTCTGGGCGAGCGCCACCCGCCCGTCAATGACGCGGCCGGGCTGCTTGCGAAGCTGGTCGTGGTACTCGGGCGCCCAGTGATCGAGGGGCCGCCATTGCGTCAGCTCGAAGAGGGCGCGTCTGACATCCTGTTTTGAATACCCGTCGCGGGCCATCAGGTTGGCGTGGTCCGGGCACATCACCACAAGCACTTCACCGACGGCGAACAGCATGTTGTTGCTGCCGACCATGTCCATGCAGTGGGAGAGCATGGTGAGGGAGCTTTGGGCGGACTTGGAATGGCTGTCGAGGTAGCTGACGGTGCTGGCCGCGGAGAACACGGTGACGGTGCTGTCCTCCTTCTTGAACCCGCGCTCCACGTGCAGCGGTTCCCACGGCGACCGCTCCTCGAACTCGCCGACGCACATTGTGTAGCGGCCGGGCGAGCCTTGCGTGGACTTGCTGACTGAGCCGGGGATGGCGCCGCCGATGTTCAGTTGAATGAAGCGGACCGTACGCCCGATCGTGGCGTTGGCGCGCCAGCCCGGGCCGAAGCATCCGTAGGAGCAATTGATGTCCAGTTTCTGGCGGATAGGCCCGTTGATGACCAGCAAGAGAGCCGCGGGGCTGGTGCTCGTAGTCACTCCGTACAGGTTCAAGTCAAGGTCGGCCATCGCCTCCGTCGCGGCGATCAGGACGGGCATGTACTCCGGAGCGCAGCCCGCCATGACGGCGTTCACGGCGATCTTCTCCACGGTGGCCGGTGCGCGCCGCGGAGGTATCTCCCGCGCTATGACCTCCTCGGGCCGCCGTCCGGACGCGGCGACCATGCGCCGGACGCGCTCCTCCGTGGGCGGGACTATCGGCAGTCCGTCGGTGACGCCTTCCTTGTAGAAATGCTCGTAGATAGCGTCGCACGAGTCCTCAACGGCTATGCGTGGGGAAGCCAACGTGTAGTCGCCCATACCCTCTCCTTACTGGGGGACCGAGCGTGGCAGACCGGACGCCAGTCTGTGTCCGGGGGCCGACTAGAGGCGGGCGGCCAGCGGGACGGTCAGCCTGGAGCAGATCTCCTCCAGCTTTTCCTTGGCCAGCCGCTTCATCTCATCCGCGGGGAGCGTTTCGAACGGGTGTGGTAGGACGACCATCGGCAGGTCGGGATAGCCGAGGGATTTCGCGGACATCTGCGCCAGGGGCTGGAACTCTCTGGTCACCAGCGCCACCGTCGGGACGCCCCTTTTCTCGAACTCGGCGCTCTCGTGGATACACCACGCGGTGCACCCGCCTCAGGCGGCCAGACCGGCGACGACGACATCGCAGTCCTGGCTAAACTGCTCGAACTCCCTGAGCTTCTCGCCCTTCCGTGTGTTGTAGAGGCTCTCAATGCGGCTGGTGGAGATGGTGGGGAAGCGCTCCTTCAGCAGCCGTTCGAGGTGGTCAACGAACACGCGGTAGTTGCGCCACGTGCCCAGACTGAAACCTATGCGCTTGCCCTCCAGTGTCTGCACCCTGGGAGACAGACCATGCCGCCGGTCGGGAGCCTTTTCCCGTGGGTCAAGGAGTTGGACCGTGCGCGACGCAGTCATAGGCACTCCTTCTCCTGATTGTTATGCAGGCAAGTGTAGGAACCCGCCGCGCCGCAGTCAATAGGGCGCTGGTCGTGGCGCGGCGCTTGATGACCAAGCGCTCGCCGTTCCTCTACCGCCGCCTCACGGTGTAGCAGGCGTTTCGTGGCCCTGCCCTAGCGCCGACCTGTTGCCCCGGCGTACGCCCCGGCTGGCGGCGCGGGTTTCTTAATGAGCAGCGCGACCGGAATCGCCAGCGCCGTCGTCCCCGCCGCAATGAAGTACGCTGTCTGATACCCGCCCGTCACGTCAAAGATCCACCCCGCGAGCGTCGGCCCGATGATGGAACCTATGGTGATGACGCCGAGCATCATCCCGTGTACGGAGCCGAACGACCTGCGCCCGAAGTAGTCGGCGACGAGGGATGCGCGCACGGGCGTCGCGCCGCCGTAGCCGGGCGCGAACACGACAATGAAGACCGCGAGCAGCGCCAGGTCCTGCACGAATGCCAGGATTAACGCTCCGGCTGTCAGCAGAAGCAGGGCAAGCGCCGTCACGTAGCGCTTGTCCATCGAATCGCCGATCCAGCCCAGTCCAACTCGACCCACCAGGGCCATCATGCTTAAGGCGGCGAAGCCGAGGGCGGCAGTCTCGCGGGAGATGCCGACTTCGACCAGGTTCGGGATGAAGTGGACGAGCACGGCGCTGGCGGAGAGGTGGACGGTGTTATGGACCAGGCAGATCATCCAGAAAGCGCGCGTGCGCAGGGCCTGGCGCAGCGTGAAGTAAGGCTCTGGCTTCACGGGAACGACCGACCCGTCGGTGGCGCGCGCTGGCTGCTCTGCCGGGTCTCCGTCCGGGCGCAGGCCTATGTCCTCCGGCTTGTGGTGCATCACGAGTGACAGCGGCAGGCAGACGGCCAGAAAGCCGATGCCAATCGCCAGGACCGCGCCGCGCCAGCCCACCAGGTTGATAACGATGACCAGGACGGTGACCAGCAGCCCGCCCGCGCTAATCCCCGCGAGGAAGACACCCATGGCGCGGCTCCGCAGCCGTGTGAACCAGTTCGCCACCGTGGCCATGCCGACGCCGATGGACGCCGCGCCCACGCCCGTGGAGATGATGACGAACGAGAGGTAGAAGACCGCGAGCGACTCCGTCCGGCTGAGAAGAAAGAACCCGGCCGCGGCGATGATGGACCCGAAGATGACAAGCCTGCGGGGTCCTATCCGGTCGAACAGGAGGCCGACAATCGGGGCGCTGATGCCTCCTTCAAGACGCTCAAGGGAGAATGCCAGGGAGGTCGCGGCGCGAGACCATCCGAATTCACTAATGATTGGATTGAAAATAGCGCCGAAACCGTAATAGAAAAAGCCCGCGACGTACATATTGATGACGCCGAAGGCGCTGACAATCCACCAGCCGTGAAAGATACGCTTACGCGGTGTGCCTGTCACGATACGATGTGGTCACAATCAGTGGTGAGCATGCGGCGCAATGATACGTCACTCGTGGGCGGCGCACAAGAGGCATGCAGTATAATCGCATGTGGAGGGCATCAAAGTAGCCGGATTTCGCCTGCCCAGCGACGGGACAGCAGCGTGAAAGGCTACGCGCGTCCCTCCAGCAGCTTCTTGAGCTGGAACAGCGCGCTGGTCGTGGCGCGGCGCTTGATGACCGAGCGCTCGCCGGGCCAGAACGTCGGGAAGACGATGGCCGCGCGGCCATCGTCAATGGCGATGAACACCGTGCCCGGGCGCTTGCCCTCCATCTCGGACGGGCCCGCGACGCCCGTGACGCCGACGCCGATGTCAGCGGCGCAGCGCCGGCGCACGGCGGCGGCCATGGCGCGGGCCACCTGCTCGCTCACGGCGCCGTGCTCCGCGATGAGCTTCGCGTCCACGCCGGAGGCCGCCTTCACCTCGTTGGTGTACGACACGACGCCGCCCTTGAAGTAGTCCGAGCTGCCGGGCACGTCCGTGATGACGCTCGCCAGCAGGCCGCCGGTGCACGACTCCATCGTCGCGAGCGTCAGGCCCTTCGCCTTCAGCAGCTTGCCGACGCTCGTCTCCAACGTGTCGCCGTCGAAGCCCCAGACCGTCTCGCCCATCGTCGCCAGCACCTTCTCGACCATCGGCAGCAGGAGCGCCTCGGCCTCGCTCTGCGTCGCCGCCTTCGCCGTGACGCGCAGGTGGATGCCGTCCGGCTTGGCGTACACGCCGATGCTGGGGTTGTTCGACTTCAGCAGCGGGCTGAGCATCTCGTCCACCTTGCCCTCGCCGATGCCGAACGTCTTGACGAGGCGGGAGGCGATGGTGACGCCGCCGGTCAGCTTCCGCAGGCGCGGCGCGACCTCGTTCTCCCACATATAGGTCATCTCGCGCGGCGGGCCGGGCATGGCGGCGATGATGCGCCCGTTTTTCTCCACCCACCAGCCGGGGGCGGTCCCCTTCGGGTTCGGGATGGCCGTCGCGGAGGCGATGAGCGTGGCCTGCTTGATGTTGCGCTCCGGCATATCCGTTCCGCGGCGCGTGAAGAACTCGCGGAGATGACGCTCCAGCTCCGGTTGCACGACCATCGTCTCGCCCAGCGCGGCGGCGATGGACTCGCGCGTCACGTCGTCCTCCGTGGGGCCAAGGCCGCCGGAGGTCAGGACGACGTCCGAGCGGGCGAGGGCGCGCGCGAACGTGTCCGCGAGGCGGCCCAGGTTGTCGCCGACCTGCGAGATGAAATAGAGGTCAACGCCGAGGGCGGGGAGCTGCCCGGCGAGGTAGGCGGCGTTGGTGTCCACGATCTGCCCCATGAGCAGCTCGGTGCCGATGGAGATGATTTCCGCTTTCATGAATCATGACGCTCCAGAAGGACGATAGCGGGGGTCATTATACCGCACCGCATGGGCGGGGGCGGGGATTGCTGGCGTGTGCGAGGGCGCGGTGTATAATCGGCGTGGCGGCGGGGCGCTCCGGAGAGGGGTTAGCGGAAGTACACTTCAGCAGACACCGTGGCAATGGGGTCAAAAGATGGTGCTTTGAGATATCGTCTCCAACTCGTTGGTTTGAGTCTCTGACGGCGCACCAATGCGAGCGCATGTGAAACGGCTGCGAGTATTGCCATGAGAGACCAGCCATAAGCGAATCCAATGAAGGGGATAACTCCAGTTCAGGACTGTTCGACAATGGTTGGGCCAACCCTAGCCACATAAAGCGCAAGCTTCAAATTTTCGCTCTCCCGGAATTAGGGTTCACACGAGGCCCACATTCTGAGTGAACAAGGCAGTGATGCCATGACCGCGATCTTCAACCAGGATGATATTCCAAGCCACCTACTCAGCATTCCTGAGATGAGTTTCACTCAGGACCTCCTTGTCGACCGCATAGGCGGCCTATGGTTCAGGCTAGGGGCTTTCACTATCAAACCTCGTCGCAACGGGCGGGGTGTTGAGGACGTGATTTCTCGGGAGAGTATTCTTCTCGCTCCTGAGCGTTTTGCCGATATCTTCGACAAGCTAAGCTTCATCGGCAATGCCCTTCACAACCTCGGCAAACCGGGAGGATTTGTCTGCCAAAAGGGCGATCAGAAGGAATATAGCTATGCCCCATTCCACCGATTCGAGTTAGGTTTCACTTCGGTGCCCAGCGAGCCGCTGGTGTTCGTCCGGTCCAACACATCGGCTGTCGAGCTTTTTATCAACCCGGACTTGGAGTTATTCTTTGAACTGAAGGAAAAAACAAGTGGATGTGGTATTTGGTGGGATCCGCGGCGTGGAGTCGAGGCCCTTCGTCGGCGCGTGATTGAGGAAGGCAACTTGGAAATCGTTGAAATCCGAGTTGATTACCTGAGGAGATACCTCCAAGCACGTCAGATGTCATTGATCGTTGGGCACTATCGCCACCTTCATCTCTTTGATCCCTCATCCAGTAATGTAGAGACGTTTGTAGCAGAGGATGTGGTGCTAGGGTCTCCCGAGAAGGGAGCCAAAGCGATCTTCCAGAACTGTGGACTCCGACAGGACATCCCGGGGACACCACCATTCTTGCAACGAAGGCTGCACTTGTGGTTTGAGATCAGGCCGCCAGAAATCGACATCGATGATCCATGGGCTGACGAGCCGTCTTTCGATCTCTACACATTCACACTGCCTACCAGAGTCGGCCCAGTTTCCCCTGCCCGCTGGAGGCTCTTTCGGCGAACTGAAGGACGCAGATTCGAAGGAGGGGTCTGCGACTTCATGGATCGTGTGTACTTTCGGCAAGAAGTGCTGGCAAAGTATGAACGGGCTTCCGGGTTCGATGTTTCGGATGATGGTTCGGTATCGCATCGCTACTACTGGGGACTTGTTCGCAGCACATCGCGAATTGGTAACGAACTGCTCGCGACTGCTATTGGAGACTTCGCGGAAGGCGTACCCTTCGAGGAATGGTCGCACTGGAAGGAGTACGCTGTCGAACCGCCGAGTCGTGAGACCGCGGCTGCACTTGGTGGAGAGCAGACAGTACCTGATGCAGTAAATTCACTGGTTCGAGCACTTCGCACATTGAACGCAACTTTCGCCCGTTTCGCCGGTTCGTTCGGCGTCGCTATTCCAGACCCGCTTTGGCAGGGTTCACTCGATAGTCTGGCTGGCCGTCAGCTCAAGTGGGTCTATCCCGCCGATGCCGATGACGACGAGTTTCTTAAGCGAGCAACGCTCGCGTCGACGCTGGTTATCGACGCTCTAGCGCCAGCATCGCTACGCAAGCTTCTCAATGTAGTAGGGAAAGACTTTCACCTGAATGACGGAAGCGAAGGCCAGTCACTGGGTTCGCGGAATCTTCTGCAACGGGTAACGCTCGTTGCTGTATTAGTCGAGGATTTCCAGCCTGCCATCGCGGAAATCCCTGAGCTAGTGAGGCTGGCAGAGAGCAAAGCTCCTAAGGCGAGCAAGGCTGACCTGCAAGACGAACTTGTGAAGTCGCACCAACGTGTTCGAGATGAGTTCGCTCCAATGGCCTTTTTGTACGATCTACGAACATACGGTGGGCTCGCTCACACTCCCAATAGGACGAAGGCGGCGTCTGCGGCGGCACAACTCGGTCTTCCCGATAAGAACTGGCATCGCACTGACTATCTCCGCCTTCTCAATCTCATTGCCAGAAGCGTTATGCAGGTCAGTGAGCACCTAGAAATCGCTGCCGAAGAGCTAATCCGTGGCGGATCCCCTGAGCCTGAATAGGTTGTAAGAGGTCGTTGACTAACCTCAATCCATTATGGGGATGTTTCAGCGACCACTTGGCGCATGCTGTTGGCGACGGCCAGTGCCAGGAGACGATTCCCCGTCGTTGCGAGCCCCGATATAATCGGGGCGTGGCAACCTGGCGGGGCGGTGGATGGCCGCGCCAAGGATGGCGGTAGGAGTAGCCCCACGACCCCACCAGATTGCTTCGCTCGGAGACTCGCTCGCAATGACCTTGCCCCTGGCTCAGCCTGGAGGTGGGTCAACAGTCGCCTCAGCCTGGGCACGAGGTAAGACCGGGAAAGATCGAGCGCTGTCCGCAGGGGTCACGCCTTCTCTTCGGGGAGCAGGCGCAGCGCCTCCACGTGGCGGGGCCGGAGAGCGCGGAAGTGGCGCTGGTCAAGGGTGGCCAGCTTCGGCTCGTTGAGCCGCTCGACGACTGCAAGCACGGCGGCGTCCACGAAGCCCACGTCTGCATCAGCGTACCGGTCGCAGAGCTCGCGGACGCGGCGGTAGTCCTCGGGCCGCAGCGCCTCGACGCGATAGGCGCCGGCTATGATGTCGTCCAGAAGAGTGACGAACACGCCCGGATGCATCCGAACGTGCACCCAGTAGTCCACCTCCTCTAGGACGGGGGCTGGGATGACTAACGGCTCGTCCGCATCCTCTATAAGCCTGCGGCACGCCGCATGGTCCGCGTCACTCCGGTCCAGCGAGGCGTAAAGCGGCCCCGTGTCCAGGATCAGCGCCATGCGCGCGGCTCCGCACGCTCCTCGGCGGTCCGCCGGGCGGTGTTCGTGCGGCCAGAGGCGCCTATCCCCAGGCTTCGAGGTCGTGGCCGGTAGCTCCCGGCCTTCTCCTCAAGGGCCTCTCGGACCAGGGCGGCGACGGATGTCCCTCGTTCCGCCGCTATCAGCCGCAGGCGCTTGAGCAGCTCTTCCGGGATGGACATAGTGGTGCGTTCCATGTCATCATGATAGCAGTAGTGATGTCTCCCGTCAACCGCCCGCACGGGTGGCCGGGAGACCCCGCAGTCGCCTCAGCTTGGGCGCGGGGTAAGGGTGGGAAGGGCGAGCACTGTGCACGGCGGCCACACCACCGGGGACTCTAACCAGAAGGCGATTCCCCCGTCGTTGCGATCCCCGACATAATCGGGGCGTGGCAACGTGATGGGGTGGCGGATGGCTGTGCCGGGATGGCGGTAGGCGCAGCCCCATGCCTCACCAGATTGCCGTGAACGTGGCCCCTTTGTCATTCCGGCGAACGCCGGAATCCACGAAGGTCGCTGGCCTGGATTCCGGATCAAGTCCGGAATGACGGGTTGGCGGCCACATTTTCATCCCCTTGTGGCGTTCCACAGGGGCATGGCGGATTGCTGCTCGCGGACTCGCTCGCAATGATGTTGACGCTGGCTTGGCCCAGAGGTGCGTAACAGTCGGCGCGGGGCCATCCTGTGTGACAGAGGAGCGTCAACGCGTCGCTCGCTACTTCACCACGCCCTTTTTCCGCAGCGCGCGCACCTCCGCGGGCGTGTACCCGGCCTCCGCCAGCACCTTCGCGGTGTGCCTGCCGAGCGTCAGCGGCGCGGGCGTCCGCACGCGGCCCGGCGTCTCGGACAGGCGCAGCGGCACGTTGAACATGCTCACCGGCCCCACCTCCGGCTGACGCACCGTCGTGAACATGCGGTTCGCGACAACCTGCGGGTGGTCGTACACCTCCGACGGGTCGAGCACGGGCGCGCCGGGCACGTCATGCTCTCGGAAGGCGCGCATCCACGCGTCGCGCGGGCGCGTCTCGAACAGGCCGGACAGGAGCTGGTACAGGTCGTCGCTGCGCTCCCCGCGCTTCAGCGATGTCGCGTACGCGGGGTCGTCCGCCATGTCCGGCACGTCCAGCGCCTTGCACAGCGCGCGCCACTCCTTGTCGCTGATGACGACGATGGTCAGCCACCGGTCGTCGGCGCAGCGATAGCAGCCGAACATCGCCTGCGCCGCGAGGTCGGGGCCTGGCGTCTTCGCCGCGCGGCGCTCGCTTTCGAGGCGCACCATCTCGACGGCCTGCATGGCGATGGCGACCTGCAGCAGCGACGTGTCCACCATCTGGCCGCGGCCCGTGCGCTCGCGGACCAGCAGGGCGAGCGCGACGCCGTAGGAGACGAGCATGGGCGCGGCCATGTCGGAGACCCAGACGCCCGCGCCCTGCGGCGTGCCGTCCGGCAGTCGCCGACGCCCCATGACGCCGGAGAGCGCCTGGAAGAGGCGGTCGTAGCCGCGCCAGGAGGCGTACGGCCCCTTGCGGCCGTAGGGCGTGACCCACACATAGACCAGCCGCGGGTTGCGCTTGCGCAGTGCTGCGTAGCCCAGCCCGAGCCGCTCAACGACGCCGGGCCGGAAGTTGTGCAGCAGCACGTCCGACCTGTCCGCCAGGCGCAGCGCGACGTCGCGGCCCTCCGGCTTGGTGATGTCCAGCGCCAGGCCCTTCTTGTTGCGGTTGACGACAAGGTACGCGCGACTGTCGCCGGTGGGGAGCGGGGGCTGCGTGAACGTGCGACGGGCGTCGTCGCCCCAGAGCGGCTCGACTTTGACGACGTCGGCGCCCTGATCGGCGAGGTACATGGCGGCGCCGGGCGTGGCCCACATCTGCGAGAGGTCCAGGACCCGGATGCCGTCCAGCGCGTAACGCATGGCGACCCCCTGCGGACTCGGAGGCGTTTCGGCGCTAGGAGGCGGGCTTCGTCGGCGTGGGTGGCGCGAACGTGGGCGTAGGCGCGAACGTGGGCGTGGGTGCGGGAATGTAGGGCGGCTCGGTGACCAGGCGGGAGAGGACAGCGCCCCAACTGCCGTCCACCAGGAATATCTGGGGGAAGCCCTTCATCTGCACGTAGTGGTTCTGGCCGTCGGGCGTCTGGTCGCCAATGAAGAGGGTGAACGTGTTGTAGGCGAGCTTGCCCGTCTGGTCATCCTTGTCCTCCAGAGTCACGTCCACGACCACGGAGGGGTTCTTCAGCCCGTAGTTCTCGTAGATGTCCGGGTTGTTGCAGGGAGGCGGCAGGCTGGCCTTGCCGGTCTCCGCGCAGAGGAGGCGCTTGGACTGCGGGCCGCTCAGGAGGAGGGTGATGCCTCCCCATCGCTCCAGGTTGACGGGCGTCTTTGCGGCGTCGGTGAAGTGGAAGGACTTGTCCGCGGGGTCACGGACGAAGGAGACCTTCTTGTCTTTGTACGTGACGTCAATCCCGCTGATGCGGTCCATCTCCAGGTTGTAGAACCAGAGGGGCGGCGTGACGAACTGAGTCGGGCGGCGCAGCTCATAGAAATAGACATACCCGCCGACCAGGATGAGCGCGACGACAAGGATTATGGTGAAGCGGAAGCTCATATCTTATGCTAGCCGCCTACCGTCTGCGCCACCACACGATGCCGCCCACCCCCACCAGCACCAGCGGCAAGAGCGCGATACTGGACCACAGAATGTAGCGGAACTCGAGCTGGGTCAGGACTATCAGGCGAATGCCCGCCGGCTTGGGCCGGATAGAGATGAGCGTCTCGTCCTCAGCAAGCCAGTTGATGCTGTTGAGGAACAGGTCGCTGTTGCCCAGGGAGTAGAAGTACTGGTTCGTCGCGAAGTCCGAGTCGCCGATGGCGATGATGCGCGTCCGCGACTGCGCGCCGGGCGCCTTGGTTTCGCCCAGAGGCGCCGAGCCGTCGACGGCCACCGCGAGCACCAAGGGTCCCTGGAGGTCCCCGCGCTTGAGGTCGAAGTCAGGCTTCTGCGGGGCCTGGGACATCCAGCTTCGGGGGCTGGAAACGGCGACGGGGGAGAGCTTGACCGTGTCCGACGGCTTCGGCTCCTTGATAAGCGACTTGAACGACGTGGCCGCCGGGAAGAAGGTGGTGTCCAGCGACGCGGTGATGCGGTCAAACAGGTACTGGGAACGCTGCACCGCCGGGGCGGTCACGTCCGGCACGGCGAAGCTGATCTGGTCCACCACGGTGCCGGGCAGGACGTCCACAGCCCATTTCTTGAGGATGTCCACGAAACTCGAGGGCGGGTTGGGGTCCAGCAGTATGAGGAGCTTTCCTCCCTGACGCAGGTAGTCTTCCAGTATCTTCTTCTCCGGCTCCAGCAGGTCTTTCTTCGGCCCCGAGATAATGAGCACGGCGGCGGAGTTGAGCTTGTTCGGGGCGGCAGGGTCGGCGGTCAGGTTCAGCGCCTGAACATCGTAGTTGTCTCGCTGAAGACCGCGCGTCGCCTCGCCCACGCCCGTCTCGATGAAGCTGACGGGGTCGCGTTCATCATGTCCGGCCAGGAACACAATCTTCTTGAGTTCCTTGCCGGTCACGCGCAAGAGGGCGCCGGTGAAATCCTGCTCGGTCAGGTTGCTGGCGGGCACCTTCTGGCGGCGCGTGCCGGAGGCGAAGACCACGGAGCCGTAGTCGTCGGTCCCCCTGATCTCGAATTGCCGCGCGACGCCCGGCTCGGCGTCCGGGTCCACGAATCTGTACGTGAACTTGGGCGACTGGTAGTGGTACTCCTTGAAAAGGCTCTCGGACTGGTCCTGGAGTCGAGAGAGCACCGGGTCGGTGGCTGTGAAGAAGCCCACGGCCTCCACCGGCTGGTCCAGCCGTTTCAGCAGGTCAACCGTCTGTTGAGCGAGTGAGAACTGCTTGGAGGCGGTCAGGTCCATCCGGTAGGTGTTGCGGGCGGCGATGATGTTGGCCAGGACCATGAGGCCGGCGAACGCGAAGGCCATGACGACGGCGTTGCTGCCGTACCGTCCGCTGCGGCCCAGGAAGGCCGTCTTCACCGTTCGGAAGGCGATGACCACGAACAGCAAAAGCAGGAACACGCCCAATGCCGCGAGGGTCAAGGTGTACGAAGCCAGGTTGGGCAGGAGCAGCGCCGTGAGGAGGGCCGCCGCCAGCGATAGGATACCTCCGCCCAGCAACGCCAGACTTACGGCGTTGAGCAGGGAAAAGAGGCGGCGGAAGGCCGCGCCCAGCCCGCGGGGTTCCTGGGGCTCGATGGGAGTCTGCGTCACGTTACCTCCACCTCCGGGCGGAAACGGACTGCACGGTGAACAGCAGGAAGGCCGCCGCGATGCTCACGAAGTACACCACATCCTTGGTGTCAATGACGCCAAAGGCGAAGTCGCGGAAGTGCGTGGGCGGTGAAAGGTAGTCGAAGATCTCCTTCGGGATGCCGCTGAACACGCCACCCGCCGAGTTGATAACCCACATGAGGAGCAGGAGGCCGAAGGTCAGGACGGCGGCCACGATCTGGTTGCTGGTCAAGGACGAGGCGAAGACCCCGACGGCCAGGAACAAGGCACCCAGAAGGAAAAGCCCCAGGTAACCGCTCAGAATGGGGCCCGCATCCGGGTTTCCGTAGATGAGCAGGATGATGGCGTAGTAGCCGGTCACGGCGATCATCACCGCCAGAATAGCCAGGGAGGAGAGGAATTTACCCAGCACGACCTGGTAGTCCTGCACCGGCGCGGTGAGCAGCAGCTCCAGCGTGCCCATCTTGGCCTCCTCAGCGAAGAGGCGCATTGTGAGCAAAGGCGTCAGTATCATGAGGACGAAGGCGGCGGGGAACAGGAACCCGCGTGTGGTGGCTTCCGGGAAGGCGCTGCTCAGGCTTGTCGCGAAGAAGTAGCCGCAGATCACCAGGAAGACCGCTGTAATCACATATGCCATCGGAGAGCCGAAGTACGTCCGTATCTCCTTGCTGGCGATGGTAAGAATGTTCCGCACGGGCTAGAGCTCCTCCTTCGTAGTCAGCTTCAGGAAGATCTCCTCCAGGCTCAGGCCGCCCGTTTGCAGCCCCTGCAGGCCCCATCCGCTGTTGACCACCAGCCTCGCCATCTCCTCGCGCAGGTCGAGACCCGGCTGCGCCTCGATGATGTAGCCATTGCGGTCGCCAACGCCGGGTGTCCACTTCACCTCGCGGACGCCTTTCACGGAGCGCAGCTTGGTCAGTACGTCCTTGGACGGCCCGCGCACTTCCATGCGGAGCTGCTCCGAGCCTCGCAGGCGCGCCGAGAGGTTCTCCGGCTTGTCCACCGCCACAATCCGCCCGTCATTGATGACGATGACCTGCTCGCAGACCATGCTGACTTCGGGCAGGATGTGGGTGCTGAGGAGGAGGGTATGCTCCTTCCCCAGGCCTTTGATGAGTTGGCGCGTCTCGACGACCTGGCGCGGGTCAATGCCGATAGTCGGCTCGTCGAGGATGAGGACATCCGGCTCGTGCAGAATCGCCTGGGCGATGCCCACGCGCTGCCGAAAGCCTTTGGAGAGCTTGCCGATGATGGTGTCCCGATAGTCGCCAAGTCTGCACACGTCAATGACGTCGCCCAGGCGCGTCCGCAGGCGCTTCTTGGTCATGCCCCGGAGGGTGCCCTGAAAGTCCAAGTATGACCGCACGGTCATGTCCGTGTAGAGGGGGACGGTCTCGGGGAGGTAGCCCACCTTGCGGCGCGCTTCCAGCGACTCCTCCAGGATGTCGTGGTCGGCGACCTTGGCCGTGCCCGACGACGGTGGCATGAAGCCCGTCAGGATGCGCATGGTCGTGGTCTTCCCGGAGCCGTTCGGGCCCAGGAAGCCCACTATCTGACCCTTGCCCACCTTGAAGGACACGTCCTCTATCGCGAGGAAGTCGCCGTAATATTTGGTAAGGTTATAGGCCTCGATCATCGTCCTAAAGCTTCGTTAGGCAGTTTACGCGCGAGCCAAAGGCGGATTATACCACAGGCGTCTCGCGGGCGAAAGAGGCGTGTGGTAGTTCTGTGATAATGACACCCTCTCATGGCCCCGTGCAAATGTCACCTGGTGGAGGCGGTGACGTTGAACGCGGAGGAACAGCAACGGGTTGCCGTGATCGCGCATAGGGAGGGGTCAAAACGAGGTGGTCGGGGTGGCCGGATTTGAACCGGCGGCCTCGTGGTCCCAAACCACGCGCGCTGGCCGGACTGCGCCACACCCCGCCTTCTCCCTATCATACACGACCGACGCAAGACACCGGCGGCGCGTGACGGACGCGCTGCTTGCACATCTCGCGCCAGCGTGTAGAATAGCAGCATTCTAGCACGAGGGCAGTCCATGTCTCCTGAGGTTACGGGTCTCATCATCGGGTCAGCCGTCTTCGGAGCGGCGCTCGCCGTGGGCGGGAGTTGGTTCTGGGCCTGCGCCCATCTGACCGAGGCATGGCACGACCAGAAGAAAATCCAGATGCCGCGCTGGCTCCTCCTAGTGCTCACCTTCGGCTATACCAGCGCCAAGTCCGACTGGGAGAAGGAGCGGTCGCTGAAGAGCAGCGGCGGCCTGCGCTGGCTCGCGTACGCGCTGGGCCTGGGCCTGCCCCTCTTTGTCCTGGCGACCACCTTGCTGCGGCTCGTCACGGCCAAGCGCCTGGACGCCAACGACATCCAGTACCTTGTTCTGGCGGCGATCACCCTGGGCCTCTGGTTCCTCCTCACCACGCTGGTCCGCCGCTCGGTGGAGAGCTAGAGGCTGGGAGACCCTCACCCTCTGAGTCTCCCTCTCCCAGAACTGGGAGAGGGAGATAGAGAAACGAATCTGGGGGACACTCCTTCGGCTTCGCTCAGGACAGGCCCCAGACCCCCGTCAAGGGGTTGCACTCCCTCTGGACTCACCAAAGATGGCTCTGGGCTAGCCCGCGCTCTCCTTGCGCCGGACAAGCGGCAGGACGTCGCGGGCGATGGCCTCGAACTGGGCCATCACCTCGTCGAGCGGGCACGTCGGCGAGAACAGGATGTGCCGCGCCCCCGCGGCGATGAACTCCTCCAGACGCCGCGCGCAGTCCTGGGGCGTGCCAAGCACCACGTACCGCTCCACAACCTTGTCGAAGGGCTGGTTGTAGCGCTCCTGAAGCGACTGGGCCGCGACGCGCGCGGCCTCCGCCACGGTGCGTCCCACGCAGATGAACTGGTACAGCCCCGGCGTAATGCCGGCCGGGTCGCGCCCCGCCTCATGCGCATACGCCTGCACGCGCGCCCAGCCGTCGCGGTACTGCTCCGGCGCGTAGAGGTAGGGCATCCACCCCTGGGCGTAGCGCGCGGTGCGCCGCAGCGCGGCATCGCGACGCCCGCCCACCCATACGGGCAGCCCGCCCGGCGTCAGCGGCTTGGGGTCCATCGTCGTGTCCTGGAGGGTGAAATAGCGCCCCTGATAGGTGGTCTTCTGGTCCGTCCACAGGCTACGCATCACCTCCAGTTGCTCGTTGGCGCGGCGACCGCGTTCCGCGTGGGGCGCGCCGCACGAGTCGAATTCCCGCTTGTTCTCGCCGCCGATGCCCACGCCCAGGATGAAGCGCCCGCCGGAGACGTGGTCCAGCGTGACGGCCTCCTTCGCCAGAATGGTCGGATGGTGGAGCGGCAGCAGGACGATGGACGTGCCTATCTGCACGCGCTTCGTGCGGGCGGCGAACGCGGCGCACACCGTCATGGCGTCGAATGTGGGGCGCCACCAGTTGGTGATGTGCTCGCCCTGCCAGATGGAGTCGTAGCCCCACGCCTCGATCTTGTCCGCGAAGTCGAGGACGTCCACGCCGCCCTCCGGCTGGGGATAGACCGCGCCGAACTTCACCAATTGCATGGTCTTCCTCCTCGTAGGTGGGACATCGTCGCGCGCCTCGGTCACGTCGGCGATACAGCCGCCCGCGCCAGGCGTTCCGGCACGCGCGCCATCGCAACCAGCGCCGCCGCGACCACGTACAGCCCCGCGAACGGAATAAACGCCCACGTGTAGCTGCCGCTCACGTCGTACACCCAGCCCGCGAACACCGGCGACAGCGCGGCCAGCAGTTGCAGCGCGGGGAACGTGAAGCCCCGGATGGCGCCGAGCGACTCGCGGCCAAAGTACGTAGCCCACATCGTCGGCGTGAGCGACAGAAAGCCGCCCAGCGCCAGCCCGTACACGACCGCGTACGCATAGGCCATCGCGGGGGTGCGCGCGAAGACGAGGAGCACGAGGCCGACGGCGCACAATGCCATCGCAAGCGGCATGGACCAGCGCACGTGCAGCCGCTCCACGATGAAGCCCCAGATCAGGGCGCCCGCCCCGGACAGCACGGCCACCATCGTCAGCACTATGATGGCGACGCTCTCCGACAGGCCCGCGTCCGTCAGGCGCGGGTACATGTGGAGGTTGATGGCGATGGCGACCATCAGGGCGAAGCAGTTCGCGACCATGAGCAGCCACATGGCGGGGGTGCGCAACGCCTGCCGCAGGGAGAACGAGGTCTCCACCTTCGCCGCGCCCGCCCCTGATGCCGAGGGCGCGCCAGGCAGGCCGTCCGGCGTCAGGCCCATGTCCTCCGGGCGTCGGCGCAGGAACAGCGCGGCGGGCACCAGCGCGAAGACGAGTACGCCCGCGCCCACGGCCAGCCAACCGGCCCGCCATCCGTAGGCGACAATGAACACCTGCGCCAGCAGCGGCCATATCGCGGTGCCGACGCGCGTCGCCACCGAGTAAAAGCCGAGCGCGCGCCCCCTGCGGCGGAAAAACCAGTTGGCGACGGCCACGCTCCCGCCCAGCTCCATGAAGCCCACGTCCGCCAGTCGCCCCAGGCTGAGCAGGACGTAGAACTGCCACGCGGCGGACACGCCCGAAATCGCCATGAAGCTCAGCCCCAGGATGGCGACGCCCGCGACGATGAACCGGCGCGGCCCGTAGCGGTCCATGAGCGGCCCGACGGCCATCGCCACGACGCCGCCGATGGCGAAGCCGACGCCCGCCATGAGCGACACCTCGGCGCGACTCCAGCCGTACTCGGCGGTCATGGGCTTGATGAACACGGACAGAAGAGGGTTCCGCGAGGCGACCTGGACGAAGCCGACGGTCAACGTCGCCGCCAGCACCAGCCAGCCGTAGTAAACGCGACGGTGGCCGATTCCGCCGCCCGGCAGGTCACTCACCGCGCCCCCTAGCCGTTCGGCGGGCGGACCGCCGCGCCCACGGGCCTGTACACGCCGCTGACGACCATCTCCAGCAGCGGGCTGCGCCTGCCCGCCGCCCTCTCCTCGTCCGCGCGGACCTGCAGGTCGCGGTTGAACGTCCGCGCGTCGTCAATGGCCAGCTCGTAGAGAGCGAGGTACCGTCCATTGCCAATCCGCTGCCGGGCGCACACGTAGCGCCGCGCGGAGAGCACGCCGGGCGTCTTCAGCACGTTGGGCGCGTGCACCGTGTCGTACCATACGTTGAACTCGGCGTCCCGCGCCGGGTCATTGCAGTTGGTAATGACGACAGTCATGGCGTTGGCCGTCCCGCTCTGGCCGGAGGGCCGCGTCGGCCCCATCGGCGTGTAGATGCCGACGACGACGATGGCCGCGAGGTCGCGCCACTCGCCGCGCGCCTTCTCCGCATCCCTCTCGCGCTCCAGGGCGTCGTTGAAGCCGCCTGGGTCGGTCACATCCAGCTCGTAGAGGAGCACGTACTGCCCCTTCCCGTAGCGTTGATGGACGCAAGTGAACAACCGGCCGGACACGACGCCGGGCGTCCGCGCCATGTTGGGCATGTGCACAGACGTCAACCACGTTCGCAGGGCGTCGTCCTGCCCGGGCTGCCTGCTGTTGACGACGGCGACGAGCAGCGCCGTGTGCTCTGCTACAAGCACGGCACCCCCCTCAGAGCGATGCATCCTGTCTTTCGAGCGCGTCTCTTGTCATTCCGCAAACAGCTTATCAATCACCAACTCCTTGAGTTCCTTGCTCGACTTGATCTCATACAATGGCACCGCAAATGACTTCACACAATTAGCGGCCGGAACGGGTTTGGACGGGTTCCATTGATGCCACGTACCCACCGTTCTTTCCGTCTTCCCCCAATCCCAAAACCAACTCTTGCAAAGCCAGTATTCGTAGCTCTCGCGCGCGCGTTCTCTTGGCATCGCGCTTTGAAAAACGTGCATACCAGCTACCAAAAGCGGATCCTCTACTTCGGTATCCTGGTCCGAGGCGAAGTGCACACTAACGAATTTCAGTTCTTTCACTAAGTCATCGCCACTTACACTGGGCGGCTCATAGAACCTCACAGCCCAACGCGCAAACCATCGCTCAGGAGCATTCAGTAAGTAAGAGAACCCCTGGGGTGCGTAAGTGTTGACAGATTGCCAGCCTTGTTCGTCCATTAACCGATCGCTATCTAGTAGCAACTGTTGTGCTTGAACATAAAGACTCTTGAGGGTAACGAACAAGCTCTTTGTAGGTGACGCCGTGGTCTTATCTTGCATGTGCGCCCCTCCTATAACGATAAGCAAGCACTTCCTCGGGAATCGGACTGAACCGAGGCCATTTGTACACGTTCACTTTCGGGCCAGAAAAGTAGAAGGCGAATTTCTCACGCGGGAAGTACGTTGTGACGGGATCAATACCCTCAAACATAGTCAATGCCTTGCGCCGAAGAAGTTGAAGCATGTCTTCCAAGACATTTCTTTGATATACATCGCTCGTTCCAGCTATCTGTCTCTCAATGATCCGAGGAAGGAGTCTCCAGGTAGTCCAGTAGATTGGCGATTCGGCGTTGTTCTTCAGACGGTATGCTTCCAGAGACTCAGAGATATCTGGACGAGGCAAAACGACGTGCTCGGTGACAAAGACCAAATCCCTGGAAACGATGCTAAGTTTGGAATCCCATTTGAGGTCTGTCGGTCTAACTCCCTGAAGGCAATCGAGCTCTTTGGCTAACTGGTCACCCGGGCTGTCGTCCTTTCCTTCAGAATCGTCCCCCTCTTTGCTGTTGGACTTGGGCGACCAGTACTTGGCCTCAATCATCACAACGTGCGTCCGATGCTCATCGCCCTCTAGGCCAATGACGACATCTGGCTCGCAATCGCTGTAGCCTTTGCGGTTCAACCACGGCCAGAACGACCAATGGACATGCTGCACTTCCATATCAAGTGCAAACGGACGTCCGTCTATCGTCTTCGCCGTTTGCAGAAATGGGAGCACACCCGTACTCGGCGGCAGGTAACGAAATGAGCCAAAGATATCAGACGTGAGCAGGTCTTCCCTCATTTCGCTCAGGTTCGTATCTGATATCTTGCCGCGGATTTCAGCTATCGTCATTTCTCGTGTCTCTTGGACTCATCCTAAAACCCTTGAAACTACGCAGATGCGTTCAAACTCCCTCATGGTTCGACAAGCTCACCATGAGCGGCAGCTAATGTTCCGCTCGTCCTGAGCTTGTCGAAGGACGAAGCCTCGGACTTTTGAAAAGACCTCTTGGTAGCCCGAATCGTCGAGTAGGCCGGAGAGCTGCGCGCCGCGCTCACGCGGGCCGCCGCTGCGTTCCGCCGAGGGGCTTGTAGAAGCCGCTGAGAACGACGGTGTTCAGCTCCGGCACGGGGCGCTCCCCCCGCGCCTTCTCTCTCTCGACCGAACTGCGGAGGTCCTGGTCCATCCTCTGGTAGTCGTCCACGTCAATGTCGTACACGGCCATGTATCCGCTCAGGCCGAAGCGCTGGTGCACGCACTTGTAGCGCTGGGCAGAGAGCATGCCCCGTACCTGCAGCACGTGCGGGAGATGCACCGTGTCGTACCAGCGATGGAACTCGGCCTCCCGCGCGGGGTCGGCGCAGTTGGAGACGACCACCAGCATGCCCGTCGGCTTGCGTCCCGCCGCCGCGTTGCTGTGCCGCTTGCCCAGAGGCGCGAAGACGCCGTTCACCGGCGCGCTCAGGAGTGCGCTCCACTGCCCGCGGTCCGCCTCGGCCTGGCGCATCGCGCCGAGGTCCGCGTCCAGCTTGGGGAAGTCGCTGGTGTCCAGCGTGTAGGCGGCTATGTACTGGATTTTGCCGGCGCGCGGATAGACGCAGGTGTAGCGCTGGCTGTCCACGATCCCGGGCGTGCGCACCACGTCCGGGATATGCACGGTGTCATACCAGCGGTTGAACTCATCCTCCCGCGTGGGGTCCTTGCAGTTGGCGAAGACGGCCAGCAGAGGCCCGCTACCTCGTGGGAACATGCTCACCTCCCTGTGTTGGTATGTGACCGCACCGTGCGCCCGGCCTACCGCTCGATGCGCCGCGTCACCGACATGGCGCTGCCGCGCGTCGGCAGGAACGTGGAGTGCAGGGAGCCGTCGCCGCCGCCCACCATGACCATCCAGTCCTGCCAGCGCCGGACCATGGGCACCTTGCCGTTGATCTCGCGGCCCGGCCAGGTCTCCTGCTCCTTCTTGCGCTGGGAGATCCAGTCCGCCGGCACCTGCGTGTTCTCCCACAGCCACTTCTTGAAGTCGTTCTTGGTGGCGAAGATGCGCTTGATCAGGCCCACGTGGCTGGGGCACAGCAGCAGCCCCGGCTCGCCCTTCCCCATGTGGAAGTTGTTGCAGCCCACGTCGCGCAGTGCGTATTTGAAGGTCAGGAGGACGTCCTCCGGGTCCGGGCTGGACTCAATGATGTTTTGCGTGCCGTGCACACCGGAGACCGTGACGGCGCTGTCCTCCCTCTTGAAGCCGCGCTCCACGTGCAGCGGCTCCCACGGGTTCTCCTCCTCGTTTTCTGCGATGCAAAAGGTGTACTTGCCGGGAGACCCCTGCGTCGCCTTGTCCACGGCGCCGGGCCTGGCGCCGCCCAGGTTCAGCAGAATGAGGCGCACCGCCCGTCCGATCGTGGCGTTGGCCTGCCAGCCCGGCCCGAAGAGACCGGACTTGTAGTTGACATTCAGCTCGTTGCGGATGGGGCCGTTGATGATGAGCAGCGGCGCGACGGGATTGGTGGTGGCCTGCATGCCGCTCAGGCTGAACCGCGGCTCCGCCATCGCGGCGACGGCGGCGATGAGCACCGGCATGTATTCCTTCTTGCACCCCGCCATGACGGCGTTGACCGCGATCTTCTCGACGGTCGCCTCGCCGTTCAGGGGCGCGACCGCCGCGATCTTCTGCCTGGGGTCCTTGCCGGTGTACTCGACGAAGGCCCGCACCCGCGCCTCCGTGGGCGGGACGACGGGCAGGCCATCGCTCATGCCCTTCGACAGCAGGTACTCGTTGATGGCCTCCAACGAGTCCTGGACCTGGACTTTGATGGACACAAGGCGTACATCCGGGGACATGAGATGACCCCCTACAGTACGAAGCTGCCTGACGGCGCGGGCGGCGCCCGGACGCCTAGCGCTCGATGCGCCGCGTCACCGACATGGTGTCGCCGAATGTCGGCAGAAACGTGGAGTGCAGGGAGCCGTCGCCGCCGCCCACCATGACCATCCAGTCCTGCCAGCGCCGGACCATGGGCACCTTGCCGTTGATCTCGCGGCCCGGCCAGGTCTCCTGCTCCTTCTTGCGCAGGGAGATCCAGTCCGCCGGCACCTTCGTGTTCTCCCACACCCACTGCTTGAAATCGTTCTTGGTGGCGAAGATGCGCTTGATCAGGCCCACGTGGCTGGGGCACAGCAGCAGCCCCGGCTCGCCCTTCCCCATGTGGAAGTTGTTGCAGCCCACGTCACGCAGGGCGTACTTGAAGGTCACAAGAACCTCCTCCGGGGTCGGGCTGCCCTCCAGGACGTTCTGCGTACCCTGCACGCCGGAGACCGTGACGGTGCTTTCGTCCTTTTTGAAGCCGCGCTCCACGTGCAGCGGCTCCCAGGGGTTCTCCTCTTCGTGTTCGGCGATGCAGAAAGTGTACTTGCCGGGAGACCCCTGCGTGGCCTTGTCAACAGTGCCGGGCCACGCGCCTCCCAGGGTGAGCTGGATGAGGCGCACCGCCCGCCCGATGGTCGCGTTGGCCTGCCAGCCCGGCCCGAAGAGGCCGGACTTGTAGTTGACGTTCAGCTCGTCGCGGATGGGGCCGTTGATGATGACCAGGATCGCGATCGGGTTGGTGGTGGCCTGCATGCCGTTCAGGTTGAACTGCGGCTCCGCCATCGCGGACACGGCGGCGAGGAGCACGGGCATGTATTCCTTCTTGCACCCCGCCATGACCGCGTTGACCGCGATCTTCTCGACGGTCGCCTCGCCGTTCAGGGGCGCGACCACCGCGATCTTCTGCTTGGGGTCCTTGCGGGTGTACTCGACGAAGGCCCGCACCCGCGCTTCCGTGGGCGGCACGACGGGCAGGCCGTCGCTCAACTGCTTCGAGAGGAGGTATTCGCTGACGGCCTCAACGGAATCCTCGACCTGGACGCGGCTGGAGCTGAGCTTGAAATCCGGAGACATAGGATAACCTCCCTTTGACTGAAGATTACTGGTCACACAAGTCGAGGCCCGGACCGCCCGCCGGGACAATCCTGGGCCTCGACTTTCGATTGCGTGCTTGTGGGACTAGGCCTTTGTTGGAATCTTGGGCATCGCCCCCGTCAGCTCCCCCACGACGGCGGAAAACGCCTTGCGCGCGTGGGCGCGGACTTCCGCTTCCGGCAGAGTTTCCAGAGGGAAGGGCAGAATGACCTGGGGCAGGTCGGACATGCCCTTGCCCTTCGCCGAAGCGTTGGCGAGGGACTCGAAGAACTTGGTGGACAGAGTAACGGTGGGGACTCCCCGCTTCTCCAGCTCGACGCTGTCGTGGATACACCACGCTGTGCAGGAGCCTCAGTTGCCCAGACCGCAGATCACCGCGTCCGCCTGGGCCAGCTCCTCCATCGCCGCCTTGGGCGTGGGGCTGGACGCGCCCTTCTTCTTGTGGATGACTTTGACCACGCCTTCGTTCTCTTTGAGCATCTTGGTGTATTCGTCGAAGACGATGCCCAGGCTCCGCCACCCGTTGTCAATGAAGCCGATGGTCTTGCCCTTGAGGCTGGGAATGCGCGGCGATACCTTCTGCTTTGCCGCGCCCGCTTCCGCCGAGGGCAGAAGGATCTCCACCATCTGGACCGGCATACTGTCCTCCTCTTGGCTGACTAATGCACTATCCTCGGCGCGGCTCCCTTTCGGAAATCGAAGCCGGGCCGTCGCGCCCACAATACACAGACATGACGCGCGTGTCAAGTCACGGGACGGCCCCACCCGAACGGCGCGGCGTCACCCGCGTCACATCCCTCTTGCCCGATATGCTACGATACTGTGCAGACGCACTCTACTACGGAAAGGGAGGCCCTGACGGTGAGCACGTCCGACTTCCGCGCCCTTCCCAGCGTTGACAGGGTGCTCGCGGACCCGCGCATCGGCGAACTGCTGACCACCTACGACAGGGAGGCGGTCGTCAACCTGGTGCGCTCCCGCCTGGAGGAGGCCCGCGGCCTCATCCGTGCGGGCAAGCCCGGTCCGACCCTTGACATCCTGGTGGAGTCCGTCCGCGCCCGCGCCGAGGTCATGTGGAGTCCCAGCCTGCGCCCCGTCATCAACGCCACGGGCGTCATCATCCACACCAACCTGGGCCGCGCGCCCCTGAGCCGCGAGGCGCTGGACGCGATAGCGTCCGTGAGCCGCGGCTACAGCACGCTGGAGTTCGACCTGGCCTCCGGCCAGCGCGGGTCGCGCCACGCCCACGTGGAGCACCTCCTGTGCCAGCTCACCGGCGTGGAGGCGGCCCTCGCCGTCAACAACAACGCCTCCGCGATCCTTCTGGGCCTCTCCGCCCTCTGCCGGGGCAAGGAGGTCGTCGTCTCCCGCGGCGAGGCCGTGGAAATCGGCGGCGGCTTCCGCATCCCGGATGTGCTGCGCCAGAGCGGCGCTACGCTGGTGGAGGTGGGCACCACCAACCGCACCTACGTGTCCGACTACGACGGCGCTATCACGGAGAACACCGCGGCCCTTCTCGCCGTCCACTCCAGCAACTTCCGCGTCGTAGGCTTCACGCACCACCCCACGCTGGAGGAGCTGGTCGAGCTGGGGCAGCGCACGCACATCCCCGTCCTGTACGACGTCGGCTCCGGATGCCTGCTGGATACGACCGCCTTCGGGCTGGCCCACGAGCCTACTCCGCAGGAAGGGGTCGCGGCGGGCGCCGCGGCCGTCTTCTTCTCCGGCGACAAGCTGCTGGGCGGGCCTCAGTGCGGCATTGCCGTGGGGCGCAAGGATGTCATTGACCAGTTGAAACGCCATCCGCTGGCGCGGGCGGTGCGCATTGACAAGCTCTCCCTGGCCGCTCTGGCCGCGACGCTGATTCATTATGTCAAAAACGAAGCGCCGGACAGGATACCCGTCTGGCGCATGGTCTCCATGTCCGCCAGGAAGCTGGACCGCCGCGCCAGGGCATGGGCCGCCGCGCTGGGCGACGTTGCGCACGTGGTGGACGGCGAGTCCACCGTGGGCGGCGGAAGCCTCCCCGGCGAGACGCTGCCCACGCGCCTGGTGGCGCTCTCCGTGCCCAACGCGGAGAGCGGCGCGACCGGCCTCGCGGCGCGCCTGCGCCGGAACGACCCGCCAGTCATCGCGCGCATTGACCAGGAGATGCTGCTCCTCGACCCGCGGACCGTGCTCCCGGAGGAGGACAAAGCCCTTCTCAAGGCCGTCCGCGCGGCGCTGGCGGGCTAGACCTCTTTCCACGCCCCTGCTGAGCAAACATCCCGTTGAGGGCAGGACTTTCCATGCCTTTCCCTGCCTGGCTCCGCGTCCACGATCCCGCTTACGCAGCCCGCGTCCTCGGCGTGCGCGCCCAGGCGGAGGCCGCGCCGGGCCAGCCCGCCGATGTCCGGCAGAGCCTGGGGCGGGACGTTGATGCGCTCATGGCGCTGGTGGCGGAGCAGGCGGCGGGCGACGCCTTTGCCCGCCGGTGCGTCGCGCTTCTCGGCCAGGCCCGCGCGGAGTTGGGCAGCGAGCGCCCCGACCCGCGGAGAGTCGTCGAGGCGACGGAGGAGGTCAGGCGGCTGCTCATCAGGTCGCGGGAGTCCAAGAGACCGTGCGATGACGCGGGTGGGACTGCCGCTGGCGGCTTACTGCGTGGCGTGGCTTGGCGCGCTGGCATGGCTCGCCTTCGGAGCACTGCGGCTGTACCCGGAGTCGGATGCGCTGAGCGGTGATGGCGGCGCGGCGTGGCTACCGGTGACCGCCGTGCTCTGGGGCGCGATGGGCGGCGTCCTGGACGCGCTTTTCGCGCTCTGGCAGCGCTTCGGTGAGCGCACGTTCGACGCGCGGTTCTGGCTGTGGTACGTGCTCAACCCCGCGCTGGGCGCGGGCCTGGGGATCGTGGTCTATCTGCTGTCCGCGACAGGGTACCTCGCCGTCACGGGCGGCGCTCACGTTGCGGATGGCGTTGCGGGCCTCCCGCGACTGAACCCGAACGGCGTCATCCTACTGGCGTTCGTCGCCGGGTTCAAGCAGACCATGTCCTACACCGTGATGAACAGGACTCTCAGCGCCGTCTTCAACGCGGGCGCGGACAGGGGCGCCACCGGCAGCGGCTAGCAGAGTGTTGAATACCCCCTTCAACCATTCCCATGGCCCCCTTCCTGTCCAGAGAAAGAGGGATACTGGGGGACACCCCCAGCGCCCCCGTCAAAGGGGGTGACTCCCCCTCTGGACTCCCTCGTACTGCGGATTCCGAACGGAGACCCTACCACGAAGCCTCAGCCCTGCGCTGGCATCCCGTCCTAGAAATAGCAGCGCAAGTCCACGGGTGCAGTGCAGGGAGCGATGCCCCTGCCGGAGGGCACGGGAGGTGTCCTCCCGTACTCGCTTTATCTCTCCCCCTCTCCGTCGGAGAGGGGGACCAAGGGGGTGAGGGCCTCACAGCAGCCCTCAGCGCCGCCTTGAAGACCTACTCTTTGATCTCCCGGCTGGCCATGAACCCGCCGAAGGTGCCCCATCCGGGGCAGACGCTGGAGTTGCGGCCCCAGCCGCCCGCGACGACGATGTGGATATCGTCCGGGCTATATGCTATCGGCACCAGGGCGTCGTCGTTATTGCGGTCCACCCACTTGGGCCAGGAGTTCAGCTCTTTCTCAAGGCTGTAGTAGCCGCCCGTCTTGATGAACCCCAGCGGCTTGCGCGCATGCTCCCAGATGAAATGCTGGACGTCCTGCTTGGAGTACCCGTCGCGGGCGAGCTGATTGGCGTGATAGGCGCCCAGGGCCACGAGCGTCTGGCCCATGGTCACCACGTTGTTGTTCCCCAGGGTGGCGAGTGTGTCGCAGATGGTCATCATGACCGCCCGCGACTCGCAGATGGCGCCCACGTAGTGCGGCGACTCGCAGCCGAAGACGGTGACGGCGCTGGCCTCGGCGGGCACGCCGTGGTCGGTGTGGACGGGCGCCCAAGGGCTTTCCTTGTTGTTCTCGCCGATGCAGTATGTCCACTTGCCGGGATGGGCCTGGTTCTTGCGGGCCGTCTCGCCGGGGCGCGCGCCGCCCAGGTTCCACAGGCCCAGAGCAACGGCCCGACCGATTGTCCCGTTGGCGCGGTAGCCGTTCCCGAAGACGCCCCAGGAGGCGTTGATGCCCAGCTTTTGCACCACCGGCCCGCTCACGATAATCAGCGGGCAGGCGATGTGCGCGGTGGTCTGCACGCCGTTCAGGTTGAACTCCGGCGCCAGCAGCGCCTCAAAAGCGGCCAGGACGGTGGGGAAATACTCCGGCAGGCAGCCCGCCATCACCGCGTTGATGGCCAGCTTCTCCACGGTGGCCGGGCAGTACTTCGGCGGGATGGGGCCCAACACCTCGTCCGGCTTGCGCCTGGTTGCGGCGAGCATGCGCTCCACCTTCTGGGGCGTCGGCGGGACCACGGGCAGGCCGTCAGTCCATCCCTTTTGAAAGAACAGCTCAACCGCGTCATCGGGGCCTGGCGTTTCGATAAGGTCGGCCTGGAACTGCATCATGTCCTCCTTGTCGGGGTGCTCCAGCAGCCCAAGATACTGCTCACGGCGTCTCCTGTCCAGTGGCGGCTTGTGGCGGTCAGTGGGCTTATGTTAGGATAGAAATGAATCTCATGCTAGACCGATGTAGCGGGGACCACGAATTTCGGGGGAGGAGTTGGTGGCCTTGACTGAGCATCGGCGCGTTAGCCTGTTGCACACCTCGGATGTGCACCTGGGATGGGACAGCAATCCCCTCCTGGTTAAACGCGCCTTCACCGCTGTTATTGACACCGCCCACAAGCTGGACGTGGACATCGTCGTCGTTGCGGGGGACCTGTTCGACCACGCCCGGGTGGAGAACGATGTCATCGCGTTCGCCATCGCGGAGATGAACCGCGCGGGGCGACAGGTCGTCGTTCTTCCCGGCAATCACGACGTCTATGACGCGAACTCCTTGTACCACCGGGTGAATGTGGAAGCCGAGTGCCCCAACGTCAAGCTCATCCGCGGCGGGGCCGGCGAGCTGGTGCATCTGCCCGATAAAGGCGTCACGTTCTGGGGCAAAGCAATGGAGGAACACCACCCCGGGTTTCATCCTCTGACAGATATTCCGGCGCGGGCTAACGGCAATTGGTTCGTGGGCATCGCGCACGGGCACTTCGAGCCGAGCGGCGGGGTGTCCGGCAGGTCGTCCCCCATCTATCCCGCGGAGATCGCCGGCGCCGGGTGCGACTACGTCGCGCTGGGGCACTGGCACATTCCGCTGGACATCTCCCAGCAGGGCGTCCGTTGCCGGTACTCCGGCTCGCCCGCGGGCTCCGGTTTCTCCGACACTCTGGGCGAGGTCTCCATCGTGGAGTTTGACCCCGCGCTGGGCGTCACGGTGCGGTCCCACCCGCTCCAGGAGCAACCGGCGCAGCCTGTCGAAGACGAGGACTAGCCGCTCCCCGACCGACGCTACGACTGGCCGGGCCGCTTGAATATCCTGTCCATCTTGACCTGAATGCGCGCCCTGCGGCGGGCCGTCTCCCGCGCGTCCGGCACAGCCTCGACAAGCTCCCCCCTGTCTAGCGTCACTTTCAGCCAGTCGCCCGGCGCGACGCCCGGGGGCAGCTTCGTCAGCGGCGCCACGAGCTGTCGCTCTTCGTCGCCGACCAGCAACACAGCCTGCCCCTCGTCAATCCGGTCAATGACCGCTCTCTCCACGGCTAGCGCTCCGTCGTGACCTGGTACGTCTGCCCGTCCGTGCGGATGACGATGGCGCCGCGCGTGTCGTTGCCATAGATTTTGGCGCCCGCGGCCAGAACGGTCTGCAGGGTCTCTTTGTGCGGATGGCCGTAGGAG
This sequence comes from Dehalococcoidia bacterium, assembly GCA_030648205.1. Lineage (NCBI taxonomy): Bacteria > Bacillati > Chloroflexota > Dehalococcoidia > Dehalococcoidia bacterium. Next base: position 34,704 of record JAUSIH010000001.1, read on the forward strand.
TTGTCGCGGCCCGCCTGATAGACGGCCACCTCCGGCTGGACGGCGGCGACGAACTGCGGGGAGCTGGACGTGCGAGAGCCGTGGTGGCCCAGCTTGAGGATGGTGGAGCGCAGCGGCACACCCGCGCTGAGCATGCTCGCCTCCGCCTGACGCTCGGCGTCGCCCGTGAACAGGAAGCTGACCTTGCCGAACTCCAGGCGCACCACCACGGAGTTGTTGTTCCGGTCGGGGAACAACGGGTCCACGGGGTGCAGCACATGCGCCTCCAGGCTGCCCAGCCGGATGACGTCGCCGCGGCGCGCGACCACCCCTTTCGCCTTGGCTCGCTCCACCGCGTCCACGAACCGCTCGAAGGTGACCGTGGTGTTCGGCTGGCCGCTGACCCAGACCTCTTTCACGGGGAACGCGTTCAGCACGTCCACCAGCCCGCCGATGTGGTCGGCGTCCGCGTTGGTGCCCACCATCACGTCCACCTGCTGCACGCCGACCTTGCGCATGTACGCGACCAGGCCGGACTGGCGGGGGCCGCCGTCAATCACCATCACCTTGCCCTCCGGCGTCCGCACCAGGATGCCGTCTCCCTGGCCCACGTCCACGAAGTGGACGGCAAGCTCGGCGCCGGCGGTCGGCGCGGGCGCAGGCGCGGCGGGAGAGCACGCGTCGCCTAAGAGCGTGACGAGGGCAAGGGCAAGCGCAAAGACCAGGGAACGGAACATACACGCGGATTGTAGCACACGGCGCGGGACGCACTCACGGAGGGTGGACTGTTTTGACTTGCGAATACGGCGAACAGCGTGCTAAGATGGCGATTGCGCCGCGTTCGCCGGACGCCAGTCTGGTGAGACGGTTGGCAGGGCGCTCCCCGGTAGCTCAGCGGTAGAGCTGGCGGCTGTTAACCGCAAGGTCGTAGGTTCGAATCCTACCCGGGGAGCCATTCACATTCCGACCCCCTCATCCGACCTCTGCCACCATCCTTCAGACCGGAGACCGGCGAAAGGGCTACGCCGCGGAGGGATGGCGCGGCACCTGCGACAGCAGTACGAGCACCATGCCTATCACGTATGCGCAAGCGAAGACGATCCACGCCCACTGATAGCTGCCAGAGGTGTCGTACACAAACGCGGCGAAGAGCGGCCCTATCGCGTTGGATACCATCTGGGCCGTCATCGCCACGCTCCGAACGGAACCCAGACTCTTCCGCCCAAAGTAGTCCGCCCACGCGGTCGCCGTCAGGGGTATTATTCCGCCAAAGCCTATGCCATAGACCACCGCATACAGGTACGCCATCGACTCCGACGTCGCGACGTGCAGAAAGGACACGCCAATAGCGGCCCACGCAAGGTCCATGGCGAAGCAGTACCGCACCGGCAGGCGGTCCGCCAGCGACCCCCAGAACATGGTCCCCGCCGCGCCCGCCACGGCGTAGAGGCTGAGAGAGGTCACCGCAACAGTCGGCGAGAGCCCCATGTCAATCATGTAGACGACCTGGTGCAGGTTGACCGATCCGCCCACGAAGAAAGCGGCGCAGCCCACGCCCATCAGCAGCCAGAAAGCCGGAGTCCGCAACGCCTCCTGTAGCGTCCATGACACGTCCTGCCGCAACGCTCGCGGCTGTCTGGAGGCGGTCGCCGTCGGCGCGGAATTCGCAGGGGCGGCGCCGTCTGGCCGCAGGCCCATGTCCTCCGGACGGCGCCTCACAAGCATGGCTGTGGGCAGAATGCCGACCACGGCGACTATCCCCGCGATGCCCACCCAGCCGGCGCGCCACCCGAAGGCGACGATAATCGCCTGCCCGATGAGAGGCAGCAGAGCGATGGCCGCGCGTCGGCCCAGGCTCGCCATCCCCATCGCCCGGCCGCGCAGCCTGATGAACCAGTTGGCCACCAGCACCGTCGAGGAGAGGTCCAGCGTGGCGGAGGATAGCGCCCGCGAGACGGCGAAGAGCACCCAGAGTTGCCAGAGGGCGGAGACCTGGGACAGCAGCGTCAGGCAGACGACGAGGGCGGCGACGCCTCCAAGGATGACGTACTTGGGCCCGCGCAGGTCAATCACCCGTCCAACGCCAAGCACGAGAACGCCCGCCAGGAGAGAGCCGATTGACACGCCAATGGAGAACTGAGTGCGCGTCCAGCCGAACTCCTCGGTCATGGGCTTGACGAAGACCGAGAGTGTGGTATTGAACCCGGCCATCTCCACGAAGGTGACGGTTGAGGCGGCGAAAACGACATACCAGCCGTAGTAGAAGCGTGGCTGCACGGGCGCAGCCACGGCTGGCGGGGTCGCGGCGGTGGTGCGAGGCTGGTCAGTCATACAAACGTTGTGCGGGCGCCCATGGCGCCCGCACAACTATAGTTTACGCGTGAAGAACCGTCAAACGGGCTACTTCTTCTTGGGCAGCTTGTTCTCCAGTGGCTTGGACGCCTGCTCCTTGAGCTCGGCCTCACGCCACGGCAGCATCGGCACCTTGTGGCGGCCCGTGCCCTTGCCGATGCCCCCGCGTTTGACACCCCGATTTTGGCGCGCGCCCTTCATCACTGCGTGGCCCATGTTGTCGTTCCCTTTCCTTGCATGTATGAACTGAAAGCCAGCTATCTATGCTACTCCGTATTTACGGCGCTTGCAAGACCAGCTTTCCGAAGTTAGCCCTGTTCTCCATCGCCTCGTGGGCCTTTCGCGCGTCCTTCAGCGGGTACACGGCGTGGACGACGGGCCTGAGCCGACCGGAGTCGAAGAACTTCAGAAGCTGCAGCAGCTCGCTCTTGCTGCCCATGTAGCTGCCCAGCACGTTCAGATGCTTGCTGTACACGTACCGCAGGTCAACGGCAGGGCTGAAGCCCGCCGTGGCGCCGCAGGTGACCAGGCGGCCGTTCGTGGCCAGAGAGCGGATGCTCTTCTCGAAGACCTCGCCGCCCACGTGCTCGATGACCACCTCCGCGCCCTTCTTGCCGGTGATGCGCCGGACCTCCTGCGCGAAGTCCTGCGTGGTGTAGTTGATGACCTCGTCCGCGCCCAGCGCCTTCGCCTTTTGCAGCTTGTCGTCCGTGCTGGCGGTGGTGATGACGCGCGCGCCGAACAGTTTGGCGATCTGGATGGCCGCGATGCCGACGCCGCTGCCCGCCGCCTGCACCAGCACGTCGTCGCCCGCCTGGACCCTGGCCCGCCCGACGAGCATGTGCCAGGCGGTCAGGAAGACCAGGGGCACGGAGGCCGCCTCCTCAAAGCTCAGCTTCGCGGGCATGGGCACGATGTTGGTGGCCGGCGCCCGCACGTACTGGGCGTACCCGCCGTTCTGCTTCTGCCCTATGATGTTGTAGCTCAGGCACATGTTGTCGTTCCCCGCCAGGCACGCGGCGCAGCGGCCGCAACTGATGCCCGGGTTGATGACGACCTTCAGCCCCTTTTGTATGCCGTGGACGGCGCCGCCGACAGCCTCCACCTCGCCCGACACGTCGCAGCCCAGGACGTGGGGCATCTCCATCTCAGACTGGCCGCGCTGGCCCATGCGGACCCAGATGTCCAGGTGGTTCAAGGCGCACGCGCGGACGCGCACCAGGACCTCCGTAGGCCCTATCTGTGGCTCGGGGGCGTCCTCATCGTACTGGAGCTTGTCCGCTCCGCCAAATTCGTGGACACGCACCGCTTTCATGCCGACCTCCTTGAATGTTTGTAGTCAAGCGCCAAGCGCCCGCGCGGCAACCCGCTCATCGTAGCACGGCGCGGGGGCCAGTTCCAGCGCCCGAACGGGGCCCTAGAACTCATTTCGAAAGTCGCCGCTCACCCTTCGACAAGCTCAGGGTGAGCGGAAATCATCGCTCATGGTAAGCCTATCGAACCATGAGCAACAACCGACCGAAGGTTTTCGGGATAGCTTTTAGGGACACGAAGAAGATCAGCCGCTCCGCAGCCTGTGGTACGGGAAGACGAGGCGCTGCACCTCGGCGACGCTCCGCTCGGCGAACTCTCTGGCCTGCTTGCGGGCCGACTCCTCGACCCGCGGCCCGTCCTCGCTGTCGCGCAGCTTGTCCAGCCCGTACGTTGCCCGGTACGCCGCCGGGATCTCGTCCGGCAGCTCCACGTCCAGCATCGCCGCGTAGGCCAGCGTCCACGCCCGGGGCACCACGCCCAGCTCGTAACCGCCGCCGCCCAGGGCGACCCACGGCAGGCCTAACGACTTGAACTCGCGGACGGCCTCGGTGAATCCATGCGTCGTCAGACAGAGGTGCGTCAACTGGTCCAAGTAGTGCGTGTCAATGCCGAGCTGAGTCACCAGCACGTCCGGCCTGAACGCGCGGACGAGCGGCGGCGCCACCTCACGGAAGGCCCACAGATAGGTGTCGTCGGTGGTGTACGGGTACAGCGGCACGTTCACCGCGTAGCCCTTGCCCTTGCCGGTCCCCGTCTCCGTGACATCGCCCGTGCCAGGGAAGAGGAAGCGCCCCGACTCGTGCAGGGAGATGGTCAGGACCTGATCGGTGTCGTAGAACGCGGCCTGGACGCCGTCGCCGTGGTGCGCGTCAATGTCCACGTAGGCCACGCGAAGGCCCCGGCGCAGCAGCAGGTGAATGGCGAGCACCGGGTCGTTGAAGACGCAGAACCCAGATGCGTGGCCCGCCATGGCGTGGTGCAGTCCCCCCGCGGCGTTGAACGCGGCTGGCGCATTCTTGTCCGCGACCAGCCGGGCGGCGACCAGCGACGCGCCCGCGCTCAGGGCGGAGGCCTCGTACATGCCGGGATACGGGGGATTGTCCCCGTGCGCGCTGAAGTTGCAGGCCGCGGCGTCCGGGACATCCTCGCCCCGGCTGAGCCGCTTGACCACGTCCAGGTAGGCCGGCGTGTGGAACCACAGGACCTCTTCGTCGGAGGCCGTGCGCGGCGGCACGAGCCGACCGTCCGGCCGCTGAAAGACGCCGTAGGCCTCCAGCAGCTCGTAGGTCAGGTGGAGCCGATGGGGCCGCATGGGGTGGTCGGCGCGCAGCACGTGGTTGCTCAGCGTGTCTTCATATACAAAGGCAGCGTCAGCCATATGTCTCCTTCATGCCGGCGAGTCGCCCAGCCCTGGACGGACGCGCTCCATCTCTTTCCGCATGTTCTCCCAGTGCGTCCCCCGCCAATACACCCGGCGGCACGTGGGACACTGAGAGTAGGTGCGCTGCGTGCCATAAACGTAGGGCGGCACCATATCCCGCACCTCGTCGGGGCGGCGCTGCGCCAGCGGCTCGTTGCACTCGATGCATCGGGAGAAGGCATGCGCCGTCCCCTCCAGCGACAGGGCGTCCACCACCTGGCGGAGCTGGTCCGCCACCACGTCGTGCTGGATAAGAAGCGCCCGCAGCAGCCCTAATGTCACCACCCGGCGCTTAAGGATGTGCGTGTCCCTGGTCAGCAGCACGCGGCCCTCTCGCAGGGCCAGACGCACCAGCGCGTTGTCATCAACGTCGCGCGCGAGCAGGGCGTCATAGCCCAGGACACGCAGCCGCCGGGCCAGCCTGCCCACGTTGATGTCCACCAGGAAACGAGGCGCGTCGCTCATAGAGTAAGCGTGATACCCTCCCACGCCAGGCCAATCCGGCATTCGGCGCGGTCGGTAAGGTCCTCCAGATCCCCCCGTATCTCGCCCTGATAGACCAAGCGCATGTGGGCATCGAGACTCGTAGCACACCACTACAAGTATATCGTTTCACTTTGTCGTGTCACAGAGAGCTGCGCCACAAAACAAGCACCACGCGCTTGCCTTGACAACTCCCATTATCATGTGTAACCTTAGATAAGAGGTTAGTATATACAAAGTATTTCACTATGCACAAGTTTATGTCTACATCAGGCGTCCCTACGCCCGCCCGGCTTGATGCCGGGGAATCGCCGCGGTAAACAGGAGGTATCTGCGTGGTCTATTCACTCTTCGTGAGCCTCCGTGAGGGGCTGGAGGCGTTCCTCATCATCGCCATCGTCCTCGGTTACCTGAACCGCATCGGCCAGAGACGGTACTTCACCCACGTGTGGCTCGGCGCCGCCCTGGCTTTTCTGGGCACCATCGCGGTCTGGGCCGGACTTGAGCTCACGGCCAGCAAGCTGTCCGGCCCTGCGCTCGAGGCGTTCGAGGGCGGCGCGACGCTCCTCGCCGTGGTCGTCCTGACCAGCATGACGCTGTGGATGAAGCGTCAGGCGGCGGACATGGGCAGCCACCTGCGCTCCCAGGTGGACGTGGCACTCCGCAGCGGCTCCGTCGTCACGCTGGTGCTCCTCGCCTTCACTTCGGTGGGCAGGGAGGGCCTGGAGACGGCCCTGTTCCTCACCGCCGGCTCCGCGACGGCGGACTCCGCGCTGCTCTACTGGCTGGGCGCGGGCCTGGGACTGGCCGTCGCGGCAGTCATGGGGGCCATCGTCTACGCCGGCACCATGCGCCTGCCGCTGAGCGCGGTCTTCAATGTGACGGGCGTCATCCTTATCGTGCTGGCGGCGGGGCTGCTGAGCAGCGGCCTCAAGGAGCTCAGCCACGCAACGTCCGCCTCCGCTCTTGGCCCACATCTGTGGGACACGTATAACCTCGTGCCCGACAACTCAGGTTTGGGCCGCCTTTTGAATACCGTGCTGGGCTACGACGCCAGCCCCCGCCTGGGCCAAGTCGTGGCCTACCTCGGATACCTCGCCGTTTTCCTGCCACTGTTTCTTCTGGGACGGGAGAAGCCTCCCGTCGCCTCTCAAACGACTACGACGCCAATGTCCACTATGAACAGGAGGCCCGCATAAGCCATGAACCACAGACTTCTTTGCGCTCCGGTGCTGGCCCTCGGACTATTGCTGACCACCGCTTGCGGCGAGGTCAGTAACGCCAGCGGCGGTCAGGAGATCATCATAACCGCAGGCGAGCGCTCGGGCGGCCGCCAGTTCTTCGAGCCCCAGGAGGTTACGGTGCCGGCGGGCGCGCGGGTGAGTTTTGTCATCAAGAACGTCGGCAGCGAGGACCACGAATTCGAGAGCGAGGAGGCCCACGTCGAGGAGGTCGTCGTGCCGCCCGGACGCGAGCGGAGAGCGACCTGGACCGCGCCCACGCAGCCGGGCCGCTACCCGGCCTACTGCGACCTGCCCGGCCACCGGGCGATGGGCATGGAGATGACCCTCATCGTCAAGTAGCCAGCAGGGCGGAGGCTACCGGACAAGCCTCCGCCGCATGGCCGCCACCGCCAGCGGGAAGCAGACGGCGGCCAGCACGACCAGCCATAGCCCGGCCAGAAGGACCTCCAGCGTCACCCTGCCTTGGAACAGCCCCCTTATCACCGTGAGGCCCGCGGTCAGCGGCAACGGCCAGAGGAGAACCTGGACCCATTCTGGCAGTTGGGCCAACGGGAAGAAGGTGCCGCTGGCAACGAACATGGGCGTGATAAACAGGTTGAAATAGTAGTTGAACTGGGTGCCACTCTGGACGAACGAGGTCACCAGGACGGACAGGGCGGCGAACGTCAATCCGACGAGCACCCCGGCGACGGGCGCCAGCAGCGCCAGCGGTGACGTGACGACGCCCAGCACGGCCAGGGCCAGCAGAATGGTCGCCGAGCTGACAAAGGCGCGAGTGGCGCCCCACAGGACCTCTCCGGTGATGACGTCATCCAGGCTCACAGGTGTCACGATGATGGCGTCAAACGTCTTCTGGATATTCATGCGGACGTAGGTGCCCCAGGTGCACTCGAAGACCGCGGCGTACATGGCGTACGCGGCCAGTATCCCCGGTCCCAGGAACTCCAGATACTTGTGGGGGTCGTCGGGCCTGAGCAGCGATCCCAGGCCGTAGCCCATCGCCACCAGCACGACCAGAGGCTCCGCCAGGACCAGGACCAGCTCCGTCTTCCAAAGGCGCAGAAAGACATCGCTATTGCGTTGCCAGACGCGAACGCAGCGGTAAGAGACGGCGGGAAGCGAAGCTACAGACATGGCGATAGACTATTATAGCGGGTGGGGCACAGGGCGCTATGACTCCACACACACGGGAGTCCCGATATGCTCAAGCTGAAGCGTGCGTACGATCCTCCCAGCGACCAGGACGGGGAGCGCCTGCTGGTGGAGCGACTATGGCCCCGGGGCATACGGCGGGAGGCGGCGCGACTGGACGGTTGGCTTAAGGAGCTGGCCCCCAGCCCGGACCTGCGCAAGTGGTTCGGGCACGACGTCCAGCGTTGGGAGGAGTTCCAGCGGCGCTACCGCGCGGAACTGGGTTCGCCCGAGAAGGCCACGCTGCTGCGCTCGCTCGCTGAGAAGGCCCAGACGGGCGCCGTCACGCTGGTCTTCGCCGCGCGCGACACGGAGCACAACAGCGCCGTCGTGCTCAAAGAGGCCGTCGCGGAGCAATATCGCCGGTCAGGATGACCCTGCCCTCGCCGCTTCGTGTCATCCGGAGACGCGTGTGGAGTCCGGCTCCTTCGGAGAGTCCTGCTCCGTCAGGGATATCCAGCCCTGGCGCAGCGCCATCACCACCGCGTGGGTGCGGTCGTTAGCGTCCAGCTTGCGCAGAATGGCGGTGATGTGGTTCTTGACCGTCTGCTCGCTGATCGTCAGCGTGACGCCAATCTCTTTGTTGGACTGGCCCTTGGCGACGTGGGTGAGCACCTGCATCTCGCGGCGGGAGAGAGGCCCGACGGCGCCCGCGGAGTCGTGGCTGACGCCGTTTTCCAGGGCCAGGCCCTGGAATTGGCGGAGAACGTAAGCGGCCACTCTGGCCCTGTTGAGGAGCGTGTACTGGATGGGGTACTCACCGGCGCGCACGCTCCGCACGATGCCAGGGAGGAACTCCGGCATGGAGTCCTTCCGCACGCACGCGGCGGCGCCAGCGTTGATGGCGAGGAAGATGTGCGCGTCGTCATCCTGAGGCACGAGGGCGATGAGGGACGCGCCGGCGCACTTCTGCTTGATCCGCCGCGTCAGGGGCAGGTCTTCGACGGCTTCGGCGCCGAGGTCAGCGACGACTACGTCCGGCTTCGCGGTTTCCAGGGCAGGGAGGGCCTCCTCCAGCGAGGCCGCGGTCCCGACAACCTGCATGTCCGCGTTCTCAGCGAAAGCGGCGCGGAGGCTCTCCACGTAGCCCGCTTCCCGGTCAACCACAAAGACCCGGGTCCTTGATTGCTCAGTCACAAGCCGTCATGTCCTGCCTTGCCTGCATCTTATCATAATGTAAAATGTATTGTAAAGTCCGCTCCGGCATGGTCAGAATTGTCCCTTTTTGTAGTCATAGTGGGATTCCCCGACGTGTAACGCCTCCAGGGGGAGCGGACATGAAACTCATTGCAAGAGCCTGCCGCGCTCACCATTGCTTGTATTCTCGGGGCATGCGCACATGAACGATGCGCCCTCGTCATCCGCGAGGATAGTACTTTTGGGTCTTGGCGCGGCCCGTCCGCCACGCTAGCATTCGTTCCGGCGGGCGACGCTTGATACGTCAGGCGTTGATAGTGTGAGCTTTGGTCTCGAAAGGCCAGGCTCGAAGGCAAGGAGGCGATCCATGAAGAGGCTCCTGGCAGTTCTGGCAGTCCTAGCGTTGCTCGCGGTTCAGCCCGCTCCAGTTATGGCCGCCGCGCCGCAGCCCTTTACCGCAATTGGCGGTGTGCTTGGAGTGGGCAACGGCGCCATCCAACCCCTCCCTGTGGGGTTCATAACACGGGGGGAGGCCGTCTACATCCAAATAGGGTACAGCCCCGCGTGGCCTGAGCTTCAGGGAGCCATTGCGCAGACCGTCCACAAGTCCACCTCACTGGTCACCGACCCTGCGACCGGCGGGATCAAGGGCGTGGGGCACGGCACGATCACTGTCAGCGGAGGCGGGCTTTCGGTTCCGCTCACCGGCCAGTTCACCTTTAAGATATCCGGCCATGTGAACCTGCTCACGGGGAACATCATCGACCTTCATGATGAGGGCGTATTCAACGCGCAGGGAGGCGACGAGGGAGCCAATGGCACCTTCACGCTGGACCTGGACCTGAGCTCGTTCCCACCCCCAACGAATGTCGTGGTTTTTAAGGGAGCCCACCGCTCCTAACAGGGCGGTCCAGAAGCAGCTCCCCCATTTCATAAACTGGGGTCCTGAACGAAGCGCAGGGCAGGGGTGCCCTGCGTTTCGTTCTCACGGGGCAGTGCGGCCCGCTGGCCGGTGAGCTTCGCGGAATCGGGCGCCCCGTCGGAGCATAATCCAATGCGTTCCGGGCGAGCGCAGCGGTAGGGAAAGGCAAAAGCGATGTCCCGAGCAAAAGACACCGTGTGGGAGCGCGATAGGGAGGGAGTCTGGCAGAAGTACTGCGGCTTTCTGGACAACTCGCTGGACGCGTTCATGGGTATTCAGGAGCACCTCCTGGGCGAGCAACTGCGGCTCGTGGGGCAGTCCCCCCTGGGCCGGCGCTTCCTGCCCGTCCGTTTGCCCACCACAGGCAAGGAGTTCCGCGAGACGGTTCCCCTGACCACGTATGAAGACTACCGGGACGTCCTGGACGGCCAACGGGAGGAATTCCTGGCGGTCAAGCCCCACGCATGGATACATACGTCCGGCCGCGGGGGCACCTTCCGCTGGATCCCCTATACTCCCATGGCCTATGAGCGGTTTGTGGACGCCGGGGCCGCATGCATGATTCTGGCCACGGCCACCGAAAAGGGCGAGGTGAACCTGTCGAGCGGCACGCGCGTGCTCTGCAACATCCCGCGCATGCCCTACCTCTCGGGACTGCTGGGCGAGGGTCTGCACGACCGCCTGGGGCTGCGCCTGATCCCACCCATAGACGACCTCCCTGACACGGACTTCCACAAGAAGACGGAGGTGGCCTTCAAGATGGCCCTGCGGGAGGGGGCGCCCATCATCGTCTCCCTGGGAAGCGTTCTGGTGAAAATGGGCGAGGGCATGGCCGAACACTCCCGAAAAACCCGCTTCACCCGCGACATGCTGCACCCCGCGGTCCTGTGGCGCCTGGCTCGCGCCTACGTGCGTTCGCGGCTGGCGGGACGCGGCATCCTTCCCAAAGACCTGTGGCCCGCCCGCGCGGTCATCGCATGGGGGATGGACACGGACATCTTCCGTGAAGACATCCGGCGCTACTGGGGCCACCTGCCCTACGAAGCCTACGCCGCCTCTGAGGGAGGCATCCTCGCCGTCCAGAGCTGGCTCCGGCGCGGGCTGACCCTGCTGCCGTACGCGGCATACTACGAATTCATCCCTGAGAACGAATGGCTGAAGGCTCGCGGAAACGACTCGTACCAGCCTCGGACAGTCCTGCTGCCTGACCTGGAACCGGGCAAGCTCTACGAAATAGTTATCTCCCACTTCTACGGCATGCCGTTTTTGCGCTACCGCCTGGGACACTTCATTCGCGTGTTGTCCCGGGGCGACGACGAAGCAGGCATCCATCTGCCCCAGGTCGCCTTCCACGCCCGCGCCGACGACCTGATTGACATCGCCAACTTCACGCGCATTGACGAGGGCACGGTGCACCGTGCGCTGCGCATGGCGGGGCTGCGCTACGAGGACTGGACGCTGCGCAAGGAGAAAACAGGGAACAGACCCTCTTTGCACCTGTACATCGAGCCGCGCCAGGCCGTCGCGCAGGACGGCCTGGCCCACGTTCTGCACGAGAAGCTGAAGGAATGCGACTCCTTCTATAACGACCTGGACAGGATGCTGCAGATACAGCCCGTGCGGGTGACCTACCTCAGGCCCGGGACTTTTGCGCTATATTATGAGCAGAAGATGCGGGCCGGGGTGGACCTGGCCAACCGGCGTCCGCCCCGCATGAACCCGTTGGAATCCGAGGTGCGCGACCTGCTGCAAGTCAGCGGCTGCGAGGTGAAACTCGAGGTGGCATGAACCTCTACCTGCTCCTGCCCCTCCTGGGGTTCATCGTTAACCTTGCGCTGATACCTCTTGTCCTGAGGGGCAATCGCAAGAGTCAGCAGCACCAGGTCTTCTCCCTGTTCCTCCTTGTCCTGGCGCTCTGGGGCCTCACCATCTTCCAGATGCGTTCCAGCCCCACGTTGGAGGAGGCCGCCCGATGGGAGGTGGGCGTTTTCGCCACCATCGCCGCCATCGGCGTCTACTATTTCCACTTCAGCCTGCTCTTCACGCGCTTCAAGACCCCTCAAGGCCTTCTTCCCGCCGTCTATGTGAGTGGACTCGTTCTCATAGCCCTGCTGCCCACGGGGCTTGTCTTCAAAGGAATGCAGACCAAATGGTATGGGTACGCGCCCGTCCTCGGCCCTCTCGCCGTCCCGTATATCCTGTACCTCTACGTCCTGACGACATGGTGCCTGGTCAACACCATCAAGGTGTACCGGAACCCCATCTCTCCGGGAGAGCGCAACAGAGCGGGCTGGCTGGCCTTGGGGCTGTTCCTCCTGATGCTGGGAGCCACGTCAGACTACCTCCCCGTGATGGGAGTGCCTGTGTACCCCATGGGCATCGTGACCAACGTCATGTTTGCCGCGGTGACCGCCTACGCCATCGCCCGGCACCAGCTTCTGGACGTGCACGTGGCCGTGCGCAAGGGCCTCCTGTACTCGGTGGTCAGCGGCGTCCTGCTGGGCGCGTACGCCCTGGTTATCCTGTTCGTGAACCAGCTCCTCGGCACGCCGCGAGACCTTCAGCCCATACTCGTCTACCTGGGTGGCTTGTTCCTCGTGGCCATTGCCTTCCAGCCCCTGTACCATGCCCTGCAGAAGTTCGTGGACCAGTGGTTCTACCGAGGGCGCTACGACGCCCTCCGAGAACTCAGGGGTTTCGCCGTGGCGGCCCGTGACATCGCCGACCTGGAAGGCCTGGCCGCCACCCTGGTGCGGTTGGTGGTCGGCGGCCTGCAGACGGAGCGGGCCTGCCTTCTCCTGGCCTCTCCCCAGGAGCGCGGATATATCCCCGCCGCGTCCGCGGGCGCCCTGGGGTCCGCACCCATCGTCTTTACGGCACAGAGCCCTCCCGTCCAGTGGATGAGAAGCCATGACCAGGTGGTGACCATGCGGGAGGTGGACGCCCTGCCCAATCGCTACATGATGCCCACCAGCGAAGTCCTGGCCCTCCAGGAATTTGGCGCGGAACTCTTCGTGCCGCTCAAAACGCGCGAATCCCTGGTCGGAGTGCTCGTCCTGGGGCCGAAGAAGTCGCACCAGCCCTTCTCCCAGGAGGACGTGGACCTGCTTCAGACGGTGTGTAGTCAGGCGGCTACACGGATGGAAAACGCCCGCCTATACAGCGAGCTTCGCCGTCAACTGGACGAGCTTCGACAGGCCCAGGCCCAGCTTGTGCGCTCCGAGAAGCTGGCCGCCGTAGGCGAACTGGCCGCGAATGTCGCCCACGAGGTCAACAACCCCCTTCAAACCATCATCAACCTGACGTTCCTGGTGGAGCACAGCCTGGACGAGAACGACCCGCGCAAAGCAGACCTGCGGGCCATCCAGGCGGAGAGCCTGCGAGCACGGCACATCGTCAAGGGGCTGCTGGACTTCGCGCGGCAGCAGAAGTCCGCCCTGGCCGACGCCAACGTCAACGAGGTGGCGGAGGCGGTCCTGAGCCTGGCCCGGGTGCGCACGGCGAGCGGGAACGTGAAGGTGGTCACGGAGATGGACCGGAACCTGCCACCCATCCGCTGTGACGCTGAGCAGATCAAGCAGGTCTTCCTGAACATGGTGAACAACGCTATGGACGCCATGCCGAGCGGCGGTACGTTGACCGTCCGGTCACGGAGTGACAAAGACGGCATGGTCGCCGTCGAGGTGACAGACACGGGCGATGGCATCCCTCCCGAGGTGATGCCCCGTATCTTTGAACCTTTCTTCACTACCAAGCCCGTGGGCCAGGGGACCGGCCTGGGCCTGGCGGTAAGCTACCAGATTGTCAAGAAACACGGAGGGGTCATCAAGGTGGAGAGCACGGTGGGGAAGGGCAGCGCCTTCACCGTCTGTCTTCCTCTGACCCCACCAAAAGAGGAAAGCGCGGTGATGTCCCTTGCCTAATGAACGCATCCTGGTCGTTGACGACGAGGCGCCGGTGCGCGAGTCCCTGATGCGGGTGCTCCGCGCCGTGAGCTATCAGGTGGACGGGGCCGCCTCTGGCGCGGAGGCCCTCGAAAAGCTCGCCGCATCCCCCTATGACCTGCTGGTGGCGGACATCCGCATGCCGGGAATGGACGGCCTGGAGATGATGCGTCAGGCCAAGAAGCGCGACCCCCACGTGGCCGGGCTGTTCCTCACCGGCTATGGCAACATTGATACCGCCATCGAGGCGCTGGACCTGGGGGTCCAGGGCTTCGTGCTGAAGCCAGCCACGCCGGACAAGCTGCTGCGTTCCGTGGAGCAGGCGCTGATCCGGGTGCGCGCCGACAGGGAGGCGTCCCGCCTGCGGGCGCTGACGCCCCTGCTGGAGGTCTCCCGCGCCCTGGTGGCGGAGGTGGACCTGGAGAGCCTGTTCTCCCTCATCCTCAAGCTCGTCCAGCAGGAGACCAGGGCTGACCGGGCCTCCCTCATGATGGTGGACGACGACGGCAAGGAACTGGTCATCCGCGCGGCCTACGGCCTGCCCCAGGAGTACATCGGCAGCCGCCGCAAGGTCCAGGACACCATCGCCGGGACGGTGCTGCAGCGGGGCGAGCCGCTCCTGATTCAGAGCGGGGCGTCCACTCCGCCGGACATGCAGCGGGAGATGACGGCCAGGGACACCGGCTCGGCGCTGTGCCTGCCGCTGAAGGCCAAGGGGAAGGTCATCGGGGTGATGAACCTGTCCAAGCAGCGGGGCAACGCCGCCTTCACCCGGAGCGACATGGAGCTGTTCACCGTGCTGGCGGGGCAGGTGGCCGCGGCCATCGAGAACGCGCGGCTCTACGGGAACCTGAAATACTACTCCAAGATGCTCGAGCACGATAAGAAGGACCTGGAGCAGCGGATGCAGGAGATACGGGGACTAAACACTTTCCTGCAGAGCCAGCAGGCGCAGTCAATGGAGCTGTCCACCGCCAACCGCGCGCTGGAGGAGCAGTACCGTGGCCTTATCCGGAGCCTTCCGGAGATGGTTGATGCGCGCTGCCCGGAGCGGCGCGAGCATTCCCGCACGGTGGCGGCGCTGGCGGTGAGCGTGGCCCAGGTCATGGGCCTGGCGCGGGAGGACGTGGAGGAGGCCGCCTACCTGCATGATATCGGCATGGCGGTCCTGCGCGACGAGCTGCTCAACCGACGCGGCGCCCTCTCGTCGCCGGAGCAGGAGACGGTCATCAAGCACCCGGAGACGGGAGCGAAGCTCCTCTCCGACGCCCACATCCAGCCCAGCGTCCGCGACACGGTGCTGTACCACCATGAGAACTTCGACGGCTCCGGCTATCCGCTGGGCCTGGCGCGAGAGGCGATTCCCCTGCCGGCGCGCATCATCCGCGTGGTGGACTCCCTGGAAGCCATGACCGCGGCGCGCCCCTATCGCAAGAAGGCCCTGAGCCGAGAGGAAGCGATGACGGAATTGCGGAATAAATCAGGGAAGTTCTATGACCCCCAGGTTGTGGCGGCCCTGGAGAAAGCCCTGCAACAGGCCGACGAAGAGAAGAAGGGGCCTGCCACTCCATAGGGGTTCAGGACGGCGTGGCCTGTCTCAGGCCACGCGTCACGGGGCGTGAGGCCGGACCTCCGCCATGAATCGCTCTATGATCTCCAGCCGCGCGCTCACGTCCCGCGTGCGGAAGTCGAAGTGGACAGCGCCGACGCCCATCGCGGCCAGCGCGCGCAGTTCCGCCACCATCTTTTCCTTGTTGCCGTCGCCCAGCAGCCTGCGTTGCTGGTCCGGCGTCACGGGCCTGTCCGCGAACTCCAGCGACGACCCCAGGCAGACCTCTATCTCCGCCGGATCGCGGCCCGCCGCCTTCGTCATCGCGCGCAGCTCCTGAACCATCGGCCTCAGCTCGTCGGACGAGAGGTGGATGGGGAACCAGCCCTGGGCGATCCGCGCGGCGCGCCGCATGGACACCCGCGAGGTGCCGCCAATCCAGATAGGCGGATGAGGCTTCTGGACCGGCTTCGGCGAGAAGCGTAGCTCGTCGAATTGGAAAAAGCGCCCCTTGAACGCCGGGCGCTCCTGCGTCCACAGGGCCTTGTAGACCTCCACCATCTCGTCGGTCAGCGCGCCACGATGCTGGTACGGGAAGCCCAGCACGTCGAACTCCTCCTTCATCCAGCCCACGCCGATGCCGAGGATGACACGCCCCTGCGTCAGATAGTCAAGGCTGGCGATCATCTTCGCGGCGAGCACGGGGTGCCGGTACGGCACGATGAGCACGCCCGTCAACAGCTTGATGGTCGCGGTCGCGCCGGCGACGTAGCTGAGCAGCGTCATGGCCTCCACATAGTTCGGCGCGCTCTCAGAGGGATGACGGCCTGTCGTGGCGTAGGGATAGGCGGAGTCAATGCGCTCCGGGAAGACCACGTGGTCGCCGACGGAGAGGATGTCGAAGCCCAGGCGCTCCGCCCCCTGCGCGAAGCGCAGGATGTCACGCCCGTTCAGGTTCGTCCCGACTTGTGGCAGCTTGACGGCGTAACGCACGGCCAACCTCCTGGAAGCAGCATACGTCACCGATGGCGAGCATGAAGTCTGGGGGCATTGAGACCAGACGTGCTATCTGGACTCCGCGCCTGGCAGCATAGCACAACGCAGAACCTAGTGTCTTGTTTCGGAAATACGTTCCCTATTCCATGTCATACCGGCGGAAGCCGGTATCCAGAGAAGCACCGGCGAACGCTGGATTCCGGCCCCGTATCGGGTACGGGGCAAGCTTTTGGCCGGAAAGACGGTCAGTGGACAGGGGCGTTTCCTTGAACAGCTTCTCATGCATGAATTAGTATGCGTACTTCGGGGACAGGACACTAGAGTAACGACACCGGCCGGTAGTGTGTTCGCATCATGGTGCTTCCCGACAGGTGAGATGTAGCATGACTTACGCGGCAGGGTGGGTCCTGAACAGAGCGAAGGACGGTGAAGCGTGGGACATGAGGCAGTGTCTGCGCGCCCACATCGAGTGACGGAATTGGGGCGAGCATTTCTCGTCCTGGGCGGCCTTGGAATTGTGGGCGGCGCGGTGCTGATCGCCGTGGGCGCTGTGTTTGAAATGGACGACCCGTCGGGGCCCTTTCCAGGGATCATGGTGATCATGTTCGGCATCCCCATCATGGTGGCGGGCGCTCTCTG
Organism: Dehalococcoidia bacterium; assembly: GCA_030648205.1. Taxonomy (NCBI): domain Bacteria; kingdom Bacillati; phylum Chloroflexota; class Dehalococcoidia; species Dehalococcoidia bacterium. The sequence goes on from JAUSIH010000001.1 coordinate 51,874, forward strand.
CCTCGCGGCGGGTATCGGGCTGCTGCAGAGGAAGCGCTGGGGACGGACCCTGGCCCTCGTCATGCTCTGGGTTATCCTGGTGTTCGGAACGGTGAGCATGATTGGCAACCTGGCCGCAGGGGAGATAGGCATAACTTTCGTGAGCCTCATCGTTGCGTTATTTGGCTTCCGCTTCCTGAATCACCTGCGTAACGATGCTGTCAAGGCCTACTTCTCTCCCAAGGCGCCGCCGCCCGTCGCGTAGGGCAGGCGACGGGCGGGCCATGCGGTCGCGCAACGCCCCGAGCACGCCGTGTGCGCGCGCTGCGGCGAGGAGTACGTTCAGACCGGCTCCGGCACGCGCCGCGTCACGGCCCACGAGTCGCCCCAGCCGTGCACGACGACGATGTGGTACGGCTCCAGCGCGCCCGCCACGGCGATGAGGATGTGCTCTGGCTTCTGGCACGGCTTCGTCTGGTCGCCGACCTGGATGCGCGGCTGGCGGTGCTCCCGCATCATGTGGGGCATCTGCGCCGTCGGGAAGCCCGCCTTGTCGAAAATGTAGCGCTGCACGTCCGCCTTGCTCATTCCGCGCTCGGCGAAGAGCTTCGCGTGGCCGGGCGTGAAGATGATGAGCCACTCGCCGGACGCGACGACGACGTTGTTGCTCCCCATCCATGACATGGCGTCGGCCACCCACAGGAGCATGTCGAACGGGTTGGTCAGGATGGTGGTGGCCACGTTCTGCGTGCCGTTGGCGGCATAGGCGGTGACGGCGCTCTCCTCCCGCTTGAAGCCCCGGTCCACGTGCAGGGGCGCCCACGGGCTGTTCTCCTCGTCCTCCGCGAAGCAGAAGGTGTACTTGCCGGGGAAGCCGTGGGTTGACTTGTCCACCGCCTCCGGGACGCCGCCGCCGATGTTGAGCATGATGAGGCGCAGCGCACGGCCAATGGTGGCGTTGGCCCGGTTGCCGGGCGCGAGGCAGCCGCGGCCCGAGTTCATGCCCGCCGTCCTGCGGACAGGCCCGTTCACGATGAGCACCGGCGCTGCGGGGCCGGTGGTCGCCTGCACGCCATGCAGGTTGAACGGCTCCTGGGCAATGGCGTCCACGGACGCGACCACCACGGAAAAGTGCTCCGGACGGCAGCCCGCCATCACCGCGTTGGCGGCGATCTTCTCCAGCGTGGCCCGGCCGTTGCGCGGGTCCAGGTTCGCGATGACCTCGCCGCCGGAGCGGCCCAGCGCGCGCAGCATCGCCGCCACGCGCCGCTCCGTGGGCGGGACGATGGGCAGGCCGTCCGACCAGCCCTCGGCGACGGCGCGTTCGTTGATGGCGTCCAGCGACGGGTCCACGGCCAGGAGGTCTTTCGCGCGCGTTTTCGCGGACGCAGGCATGGGCCTACACCTCTTTCGCGGCGCGCGCTGCCGCCTTGGGGGCGATGGACGCCAACGCCTGGTCAAGCGCCTTCTCCGCCGCCTTCTCCAGGTCAGGCTTCGGCATGTACTCGACGCTGCGCGGCATGACGACCAGCGGCAGATTGGGCATGCCCTTGCTCTTGCGCACCGCCTGCCCCAGCGGAATGAAGGACTCGGTCACGAGGACGGCGGCGGGAACGCCGCGCTTGTGGAACTCGACTCCGTCGTGGACACTCCACGCGGTGCAGGAGCCTCAGTTGCCCAGCCCCACGATGGCGATGTCCGCCTCCTTCGCGAGCTGGTCCATGGTTCCGGCGGCCAGCGGACGCGTCAGGTCCGGGTTCTTCACGCGGATGACCTTCGCGACGCCGTGCCGCTCCTTGAGGAGGCGCTCCATGGTGTCCAGCGTCACGCCCAGGCTGGCCCAGCCGTTGTCAATGAAGGCGGCTGTCTTGCCCGCCAGCTCGCCGACGGGCGGGGCCATCTCCTGCGTCAGCGTGGGGACAGGCGCCACGGGGTTCACGATGTAGGATGTGCGCGGGGACATAGTCACCTCCGGCCTGTCGGCCTTTTTGCGTTCAAAAGTGGGTGCGCAACCGTGGGTATGCTGCCGCTAAGCGGGGCGGGTGTCAAGAGGGATGAGAGCAGCATTTGATATAATAGGAAAAGCCCCCTTGCGGGGGCTCTCCCTATATTATGATGAGGGGCGCGAACGTGACGATGACAGTCGTCTTATGTTCCGCTAAAAGGTGTGAGGTGAGCAGCCTCATACCGACTCCTTTCCGGCGCTGGGGGACAGTCCAACTCGACCGTTGAGGCTCCCAGCGCCTACTTTTTACCGATCAATACGCCTCTACGTATGAACGGCCAGCAATTTGCCACAATCTCATGACCGCCTGTAGCGGTATGACGTTCTAGGCATCTCAAAGGCTGTCAGATTTACGCGGATCCAGCCGCCTTCTGTTGTAGTCGCCGTATAGCCTTTCTCCGGATCGCCTCGAAATCCCCTACTGCTGCGTATAGATTCTTAATGTCTTCATCCTCCAACGCGGCTAGCTCCTCGTCGGTCAACCGCAACTCCACACTGTTTCGCTGCATGATGGGTTTTGAAGCCTCGGGTGTCGCGCGCGAGGCATTTGGACTCAGTGATGCGGCAGCAACTGGCGGGTTAACCTGTCCGGCGACGGCAGTCGAACTAGTGGGCGTGGCTGCCTCACCAAGTGATGCCGTTAGTGGCGGAGTAGCTGCTGGTGCAGCGAGGCCTGCCTGTGTGCTCACCTTCGGCAAGACAAGGTATTGGCGTCCCTCCCTTACTTCGAGAACACCAGCTTGGCGCGCGGCCCTCAGTAAGATGTCGCGCGCGAACTTCACTTTGTTGTCAACAATCCCAAATCTATTCTTAATGGCGTCGTCCAATCCGTCTGTTGGAGGGATCGGCCTGCCCTCGGTTAGGAATTCCATCAATCCCCGAAATAGCGGGACTGCGCGGAAGGCCTCAGCCAGAGCTTGGACTTTGTCGGCTTCGGAGTGCGGGGCAAGAATACGAGTAGCTCTCTCCGTAATCTTAATGACTCCATTATCCTCCTCGAGAAGGCCGTATAACCGACCAGCACTCAACCTCAATTTCCATGGCCCTGAGTCCAGAGAAATCCTAATCAAGCGGGCCAAGGTCGCCCCAGACAATGAACCACCGCCTGTCTCATATGCTTGTCGCGCTACTACTAACACAGCCTCCAAGTCGAAGTATGGATACGCCGTCTTCGACTTAGGACGCCTAAGCCCAATCTTCTCGCCGCCGCTATCCGGATTACTCTGCCCCGCTACTGGCTCCACAGGTTCAGAAGTGACCATCGTGCACACCTCCACACACTTTCTGATATACAGAATACTCCTCGTGTAAGGCCATGTCAATATCTGCTTGAGGCGGTTTTCCTCCATTTTATATTTTATGTAGAACTTGTACGCGCCTTTCATGCGGTGCAGACTCTGCGTTTTCCTGATGATGCGGAGCTAGAATGAAAAGAGGCGCTGGCGTTTCAGTACGCCAGCGCCTCGTCCCGCGCGCGACCCCGCCCCTATTGCGCCAGCCAGACCACCTCCAGCGTGTCGTTCGCGTAGTCGCTCGCGCCGGGCCGCTTGCGCCCGGCAACGCGTTACCGTATCATCGGAGCGCTTCGACGGGCCGCCGAAAAAACGCCGTCACAGGAGGAAAAGCACATGGAACCCACCATCTCCAGGATACAGGGCGAGCCGACCCGCACCACGGCTGGCGGACTCAAAGTCTGGGAGCTGCGCAAGGAGACTACGGACACGCGCGACCTGTACATTGTGTACGCCGTCGTCCCGCCCGGCGCCAGCGAAGGGCCGCACACGCGGGACAGCGAGGAGATCATCTTCTACGTCAAAGGCACGTCGGAGGTCAAGGTCG
>JAUSIH010000002.1 GCA_030648205.1 Dehalococcoidia bacterium
ACTACTACTATCAGAAAGGCTGGACCGAAGGCTTGCCCATCGTGTGTCCGACCGAGGAGCGCGTGCTCCGCATGTTGGAGTACACCGACCGCGCGCCGGGCGAGTTGGTGGGGCAGCTCGCCCCCGTGTACGCGGAGGCGACGGTGGAGAAGATCGCCATCAACGGCGTGATGGCGGGGTGCCTGCCCCAGCACATGCCGGTGCTGATCGCCGCGGCGGAAGCCATCATCGAGAAGGACTTCAACCTGTACGGCGTCCAGACGACCACCAACCCGGTCACGCCCCTGTTCATCGTGAACGGGCCGATAGCCAAAGAGCTTGACATCAACAGCGGGCCGAGCTGCATGGGGCCATGCAAGCGGGCGAACGCGGTCATCGGCCGGGCGATGCGCCTGCTCATGATTAATGTGGGCGGCGCCAAGCCGGGCGCGGTGGACAAGGCGACCTTCGGGCAGCCGGGTAAGTTCACGTTCTGCATCGCGGAGCACGAGGAGGCGAACCCGTGGGAGCCTCTGCACGTGGAGAGGGGCTTTGACAGACAGGACAGCACCGTCACCGCGTGCGGCGTCGCCAGCGTCATCAACGTGATCACCACGCCGGAGCTTATCCCCGGCTGGAAAGACGGCATCCAGATACTGGCCATGGTGGCTGACAACATGTCCGCCATGGGGAGCAACAACTTCATGAGCGGGATAGGGGAGCCGATGGTCGCCTTCTCGCCGGAGTCGGCGGGCATCCTGAAGAAGGACGGCTACTCCAAGCGGGATGTGAAGCAGTATCTCTTCGATAAGTCCAGCAGGACGGCCGCGAGCCTGCCGCCGTTCACCGTGGACCGCATGCGGCACCGGCGCAGCGTCGGCCCGTCCGTGGACAGGTTCTACATCACGGAGCGGGCGGAGGACATCATGCTCGTCGTCTGCGGCGGGTTGCTGGCGGCGCACACGGTGTTCATGCCCACGTTCGGCACCACGCAGGCCCAGACGAAGCCGATTGCGAAGAAGGACGGCACGCGCGTGCGCAGCGTTGAGGAGTTCAAGGCGAAATAGCCGGAACGCGCCCGGCGCATTCGCGTCAAGGCCCCTCCGCCCATACGGCGAAGGGGCCTTGTTTTGTGGCTGACGGCAGCCCTTGCGGACTGCAAGACGCGCGGGTGAGAGCGCTGCCCTCCCCGGCTACATGCGGAACATGTGATAAGAGCGCCGGGACCGGCGGGCCACGCCCGTCTTTTGGGCTGTCTCCGCGACAGTCCGCGCCACCGCCCTCACGACGCTGCGATTGAACACGCTGGGGACGATGTAGTCCTCGTGAAGGTCCCGTGTGGGCACCGCGTCGGCGATGGCGTGGGCGGCGGCCAGCTTCATCTCCTCGTTGATGGTGGTGGCGCGCACGTCCAGCGCCCCGCGGAAGATGCCGGGGAAGCAGAGGACGTTGTTGATCTGGTTGGGATAGTCGGAGCGGCCCGTGGCCATCACGCGCACGTAAGGCTGCGCCTCCTCAGGCATTATCTCCGGCGTGGGATTCGCCAGGGCGAACACGATAGCGTCGCGGTTCATCACCTTCAAGTGATCAGGTGTCAGCGCGCCGGGGCCTGAGACGCCCAGGAAGAAGTCGGCCCCCGTCAGGGCGTCCTTCAGGGTGCCTTTAACCCGCTCGGCGTTGGTGTTGTCGGCCAGCCACTCCTTCGCCCGGTTCATGTTCTCCGCGCGGCCCTTGTAGACAATGCCGGTCTTGTCGCAGGCGATGATGTGGCTTGTGCCGCAGGCCATCATCATCTTGATGCACGCCACGCCCGCCGCGCCGGAGCCGTTGACGACCACCTTCAGGCTCTCCATGCGCTTGCCGGTCAGCTTGCAGGCGTTCATGAGCGCCGCCATGACGACAACCGCCGTCCCATGCTGGTCGTCGTGGAAGACGGGGATGTCCAGCTCGCGTTTAAGCCGCTCCTCTATCTCGAAGCAGCGGGGCGCGGAGATGTCTTCAAGGTTGATGCCGCCGAAGCCAGGAGCTATGAGCTTGACCGCCTCCACGATGCGGTCCGGGTCCTTGCTGCTGAGGCAGATGGGCCAGGCGTCAATGTTGGCGAACTCCTTGAAGAGCATGGCCTTGCCCTCCATCACGGGCATGGCCGCTTCCGGCCCCAGGTCGCCCAGACCCAGAATGGCGGTTCCGTCCGATACGACCGCCACGGTATTGCCCTTGATGGTGAGTGTCCAGACGGACGGCGGGTCGTTATGGATAGCCTCGACGATGCGGCCAACGCCCGGCGTGTAGACCATGGACAGGTCAGACCGGGTGGTCACGGGCACCTTGAGCTGGGTCGCGATCTTGCCACCCAGGTGCACCAGGAACGTGGGGTCGGACAGCCCGGTCACCCGGACCTGGGGGATTGCCTCCATTTTCGCTGCAATGGCATGGCCATGGTCCAGGTCATGGGCGATGATGGTGAAGTCCCGCGTGATCTTGCCCCCGGCCATGCGCACGATGTCCACCGCGCCGACATCGCCTCCCGCCTTGCCGATGGCGGTGGCGATCTTGCCCAGCATGCCCGCATGATTCGGGTACTCAGCGCGGATCGTCAGGGTATAGCCAGGGCCCCGGGTCGTTGTCGTAGGCGTTGTGGCTGTTGGCATTCCCGACTCCTTTCAAGAGCACCGAGGACGGGGGGTGCGCATGTGGTCGGCGAGAGGGAAGCGCCCGTGCCAGTCGCCGCCGGCGCGCCCTGGTCAATTGCGACAGATGTAGTATAGCATTTTGGTGTGCTCACAGCTTGACCCGTCGGAGGGCCCGACCTATAGTGGCTATGGAGGCCCCGTCAGGAGGAGGCATGGCCTACAGCGCCCTTGTCATGGACCACTTTCAGCGCCCGCGCAACGCGGGTGTCATGGAAGACGCCAACGGCGTGGGCGACGAGGAGAATCCCGCCTGCGGGGATGTGGCCCGGCTGTTCCTGCGCATCGAGGGTGAAATCATCCTGAGAGCCAGCTTCCAGGCGCGGGGCTGCCCCGCGTCCATCGCCGCGTGCAGCGTGACGACTGAGATGGTGCGGGGCAAGACCCTTGCCGAGGCGGAAGCGCTGAAGCGGGAGGATGTGGCGAACGCTCTGGGGGGCCTGCCGCGGGGGAAGGTGCACTGCTCCGTGCTGGCGGCCGACGCTTTGCGCAACGCCATCCAGGACCACCGGCGTCGGGCTGCGTAAAGGGCGGGCTGTGGCCGTGACGGGGGCGGGGCCTCACGGAGGCCCCGCCTTTTTTTGTCCTTACGGGCTGGACCGGACAGACACCGTGAAGTGCTGGGTCAGCGTGCCGTCCGTGGCGATGACGGTCAGCGGCACGTCCTGGCGAAAGACAGTGCCAACTAGTTCCAGGGTAAGGGTGACCGTCGCGGTAAAGGGCGGCTGACCAGAGTTAGGCGTCACGCTTATCATCGCGGGCGGCCTCCTGTCGGAGCCGCACAGCATCATGAGATTGGCGTCCAGCCGCACTGGCCTGGCGCTGGAGCCGACTACCTGGACGGTGAACGTCACCGGCTGGTTGGGGCCTGCCAGCTTGCCTCTGTCAGGGCCAGCGGTGAGCTTCCAAGGCACCTTTGTCTCTATGGACGAGAACATGACGTTGCCGCACTGAGCGCTGGAGTACGCGTGGAAGAGGCGCTTCCGCCCGTCGGGCTGAAAGAGCGTGCTGGAGCTGGTGCCCAGGACTCCCGTGCTGCCCAGGCGAGTGAAGGCGAGCCCGTCGGAGGAGACCGCTGAGTGCAGAATGCTGCCGTTCGCGAAATACATGGCGTATGTGCCATTGGGCTGGCGCAGGACTCGCGGGCGCGAGATGTCCGGCTCGCCGGTGGGCACGCCGTCAATGCGGGCGCCCGGCTCCCGGGTGAAGCTCAGGCCGTCGGAAGAGACGGACGAGAGGATGCGCGTGACGCCGCCGGGAAACAGCTCGGAACCGGCCAAGCCCGTGTAGTACATACGGACTCGACCGTCCGACAGCCGCATGATGTCCGGAGCAAAGCTTGCGGCGCTGTCCAGTTCTCCTCTGGCGGGCTGGCGCATGCCCTGCTCCGGGTCGAAGGTGAACCCGCCCGCGGAGATGAAGCTGCCGATACTGAACGCGCCGGAGAACATGCGTAGCCGACCGTCATCCAGTACATGGATGCCGGTGGTGCCGCTCTGCTGGATGCGTATCCCGGGGTCGCGCGACCAGGCGATGCCGTCGCCGGACGTGGCGCTCGCAATGCCCGCTTTGCCGTCCGTGTTGTCGTTGTAGTACATCCTGAACGTCTGGTTAGGGTTCAGGAAGATGGTAGGCTCCATGACCAGGTTGCTCGTGTACACCTGGCCCTGCCATATCCACGCAAAAAGGTCAGGGATGGGTGTGGGCGTCGCGGTGGGGGCGGGCGTCTGCGTTGGCGTGGGCGTCGGCGGTAGAGGTGTTGGCGTGGGTGTGGCCGTCGGGGGTGCCTGTGTTGGAGTGGGCGTTGGCGCCGGCGTGGAAGTAGCCGCAACCGTCGGCGTTGGACTAGGCGGCAGAGGTGTCGAAGATGGCGTCGGCTGAGGTGTCGGCGTCGCCGCGGGCGCTGCCGTGGGGGCTGCCGTGGGCGCCGGCGCGGGAGTTGGCGTAGGTGGCGCGGGCGTCGCCGTGGGCTGGGTCGCGGCGGTGGCCTGTGGCGTCGGCGACGGGACAGGGGCCGGAGCAGTCGGCGCGGTGCACGAAGCGAGGAACAGAACGAGTGCGAGCAGGACGCCTGTCCATCGCCCACGGATCAGCGGAGCAGTATGCACGTGATACCTCCAATACGCTGTGGACACGGGAAAAGCCCGGAAGCAAATAGCTTTCTTGTAATAATAACACTTGTCCGATCAACGGGGTCCCGCGTGTGCTACAATACCGCCTTGGAGTCGAATATCGTCTGCAAAGGATGCGCGATAACGTGACATGATCAGCTTGCAGTTCATTCGCGAGCACCCGGAGGTCGTCCGAGAGGGGCTGGCCAAGCGCGGCGCCACGGCTCCAATTGACGACATCCTGGAGATGGACAGGCAGCGCCGCAAGACGCTAGTCGAGATGGAGACGCTGCGTGCCCAGCAGAACAAGGCCAGCAAGGAGATAGGGCAGGTCTTGGGAGAGGCGCGCAAACACGCCGCGCCCCCTTCTACGGAAGGGCCGGACGACCGGCTGACGCCCGAGCAGAAGGCGGCGAGCGCCAGCCTGAGCAAAGCGGAGTACATGAAGGCGGAACTGGCCCAGGTCAGCGACCGCATTAAGTCGCTCGATGCTCAGGTCAAGGACATTGACGCAAAGCTGGCGATGCTGCTCCTTCAGATACCGAACATGCCGGACCCCTCGGTGCCCGTGGGGCCGGACTCCAGCGGCAACAAGGTCGTTCGCACGTGGGGAGAGCAGCGCGCCTTCGACTTCACGCCCAGGCCGCACTGGGAGCTGGGCGAGAAGCTGGAAATCATTGACTTTGAGCGCGGCGTGAAGATGTCAGGCTCCCGGTTCTACATCCTGAAGGGCAAGGGGGCCAAACTTCAGCGGGCGCTTATTACGTGGATGCTGGACCTGCACACCCGCGAGCACGGCTACACGGAGATATATCCCCCGTACCTGGTCAAGGAGGCGTGTCTGGTGGGCAGCGGCAACCTGCCCAAGTTCGGGGAGAACCTCTACCGGGACGCGGAAGAAGACCTCTGGCTCGTGCCCACCGCTGAGGTCCCGCTGACGAACCTGCACCGGGACGAAATCCTGGACGCGGCCATGCTCCCTCTGTCCTACGTCGCCTATACGGCCTGCTTCCGCCGCGAGAAGGTCTCCGCGGGCACCGACGTGCGGGGCATCAAGCGTGTCCACCAGTTCGACAAGATAGAGCTGTACAAGCTGGTGGAGCCTTCCCGTTCCGCCGATGAGCTACAGGCCCTGCTGTCGCACGCGGAGTCCGTGGCCCGTGGCCTCGGCCTGCCCTACCGGGTGGTCGAGCTGTGCACGGGCGACATCGGCTTCCAGTCGGCGAAGTCCTACGACGTGGAGATATGGGCGCCCGGCTGCGGCGAATGGCTGGAGGTCAGCTCGTGCAGCGCCTGCGGCGACTTCCAGGCGCACCGCGCGAACCTGCGCTACCGCCCGAACCCCAAAGCCAAGCCGGAGTTCGTCCACACGCTGAACGGCTCCGGCCTCGCTCTGCCGCGGGTGATGATCGCCCTTCTGGAGACCTGTCAGCAGGTGGACGGCAGCGTGCGCATGCCGGACGTGCTGCGGCCGTACACCGGCTTCGACTGCATCCCCTAGCGGCGCGGCCACGCCGGACGACTCCTCAGCGTTTGCGCCACCGCGAGGACGGCGACGAACGCCGCTCCTTCCAGGGCCGCGCCCGCCCACACCGGCAGGGCCACCAGGCTGAAGGAGAAAGGCGCCAGCAGCGGGAACTCGCCATCGCCGAGGAGCGCGTCGAAGGCCAGGTGCGACGCGACCGCCCCCGCTATCACCACGCCTGTCAGGAGGCGCTGGCGCGCGTCTCGGGCCGCCGCCAGCCCTACCAGCGCGGCGCTGGCCAGCAGGAACAGCAGGGCGTGGCTGGCCCGTGGGTCCGCCTGTGTGCCCAGGAACCACAGCACGTGGTCCACATCCACCGCCACGGCCACGGCGCCCGCCAGCAGGGCGTACCGCAGTTGCCGTGTGGCCGCGCCGACCGCGAAGCCGAAAACAAAGTGCCCGCCGATCTCGAAGGCCAGCCGTCCGGTCTCCAGGCCTGACCTGCTGGGCTGCCGCGTCGGATTGTCCGTCAGGCCAAGCAGTGAGAACGCGAAGCTGAGCGCCGCGAAGAAGGCGGCCATCCCCAACGGCCAGGACAGCTGCCTGGCCAGCGTTTCCAGGCGGCCGGGCGCTCCCCTGCGGATGCCGAGCCTGCGCAGCCTTTTCTCCGCGCAGGCAACGCACGTGCAGGCGGGCGGGTGTTGCGCCAGCCAGTATTCATCTTCTCGTCGGGGCATAGTCCCTTTCATTCATGGTTCGACAAGCTCACCACGAGCGGGATTGTCCGCTCACCCTGAGCTTGTCGAAGGGTGAGCATGCAATGGCGGGATGCCTTCGCTATATCCAAGCCAGTGTACCCCCTTGTATCCTTGTCCGGCAACCTGTCCGGCGGAGATGCGGGGGGTGTGGCGCGCGGCGTCCGCCCCGTGGTAACGTGGAAGGCGGGATACGCCACGGAGAACTATCGGGAGGGACGGGAATGCCGGCGCCGAAGCAGGTTGTCCTGAGTCCGGAGTCCATCAGAATCACGTGGGACGACGGGCACCAGAGCACATACGCCAACAGGTACCTTCGCGGGCAGTGCCGGTGCGCCGGCTGTGTGGACGAGATGAGCGGCAGGCGTCGGGTGTCCGAGAAGAACGTGCCGGAGGACGTGCAGGCGGTGGACTGGATACAGGTAGGCTACTACGGGCTTCAGTTCCTGTGGACAGACCTGCACGCGGCGGGCATCTATACCCACGAGATGCTGCGGTCCCTGTGTCCGTGCCCCCAGTGCCAGCCCGTGAAGCCCGCGGCCCAGTAGCGCCGTTAGCGACCGCCGCCGTGCTGGCCTTCCGCCGCGTCCGACTTCTTGAGGTTCAGTAGCGAGGCGGCAATCATGATGACGACGACGAATGCCAGCGCCGCGAAGAGCGCGTTCTTGCCCAGCGCCAGGAACAGCGTCCCCACCGAGGCAATCAGCAGCGCCACGCACGCCAGGACGGCGAGGGGCAGAATCACGCTCATCACGAACCGGTTCATGCGCTAACCTCTCTCATATCGGGCTGCTCCGGCCCCAAGATACTCATGCCTCTGGTATTATACCGCGTGGCTTGATTCAGCACGCTTGCGCCGACAGGCTCGGTGCAGCCCTGGATGATGTGAATGGGATGGGAGATAAGGGGATTCATGAATCTAAACGTTATCACCGTAGTTTCATACGCAACGGCATGGTGCCGGTGAGCAACTGGGAGTTTTGCCGCAGGTTAGCGGCCAAAGCAAACCCACGGTATGTCACGC
>JAUSIH010000003.1 GCA_030648205.1 Dehalococcoidia bacterium
CGTTGCCCCGCTGCTTGGACAGGTTCATCACCCCGATGACCTTCCCCTTGGCCTTCAGCGGCAGGCACAGCGCCGAGCCGGTGTCCCTGGCCGTCATCTCCCGCTGCATGTCCGGCGGGGTGGACGCCCCGCTCTGGATCAGGAGCGGCTCGCCCCGTTCCGCCACCCAGCCGGCAACGGTGTCCTGGACCTTGCGGCGGTTGCCGATGTACTCCTGAGGCAGGCCGTAGGCCGCGCGGATAGTCAGCTCCTTGCCGCCGTCGTCCACCATCATGAGGGAGGCCCGGTCAGCCCTGGTCTCCTGCTGAACGAGCTTGAGGATGAGGGAGAACAGGCTCTCCAGGTCCACCTCCGCCACCAGGGCGCGGGAGACCTCCAGCAGGGGCGTCAGCGCCCGCAGGCGGGATGTCTCCCGGTCGGCGCGCACGCGGGCCAGCGCCTGCTCCACGGAGCGCAGCAGCTTGTCCGGAGCGACGGGCTTCAGCACGAAGCCCTGGACCCCCAGGTCCAGCGCCTCGATGGCGGTATCAATGGTGCCATAGCCGGTGAGGAACAGGCAGGCTACGTGGGGGTCGCGCTTCTTGGCCTGGCGCATCATCTCCAGGCCGTCCATCCCCGGCATGCGGATGTCCGCGACCAGCAGGTCACAGGGCGATGCGGCGAGCTTTTCGAGGGCCTCCGCGCCGGAGGCGGCCCCGTCCACCTGATAGCTCACGGCGCGGAGCACCCGCATCAGGGACTCGCGCACCGGCGCCTCGTCGTCAACAATCAGTATCTTCTCATTCACCAAGAAGCACCACCGACCTTCCTTCACCAGTGGTTCACGCCAGGACGCCGCAGCCCTGTTCACCGACCGCGACAGGCCGCATTATAGCCTGCGCGTCTCTCCCCGCCAAGCTGTACCAACCCACGGCTCAAGGACAATCCACATCTAAAGTCGAAGCAAACCTCAGGAATAGCCCGAAAGTACGCCCCAGTCGGTACTGACGGCCTATAGTATGCGATGGCTGCGTGAGATAGAATCCGCGTCACCGCACCCTGGGAGCGGCCTTATCAGCTAGCAGCCGACTCCACGGCCACCTCGAGTGTAGTACGCGGGCATCGCGAGCATGGATGTGTGCGGTGAGGTGAAAAGAGGGCTATGTTCGTCTCCTCAGGCCAGCCCTACTGGCAACACGGACCAGCGCCGGAGAGCAGGACACGCGTTTTCCTCGCCATAGGGGACATCGCCTACCTGCAGAGCGTCCGCGCCACGTTCGTCCGCAACGTTGACATGGCCGTGGTGGGCGCCGTGAGCACTCTGGCGGGGGCCTCGCACTCCGTCGAAACGACCCATCCGCACGTCGTTGTGGCAAGCATGGACATCACCAGCGCCGAGGAACTTCCGCTGGCGCGCAGCATCAGGCAAAAGGTTCCAAACGTCTCCTTCGTCGCGCTCGTGCCCGAAGACGATGACGCCCACGTGCTCCTCGCCATCAACGCGGGCGCCGCGGCGTGCGTGCGCAAGGACGCGCTGCCGGAGTTCCTGCCCGGCATTGTGCGGAGCGTCCACGCGGGCGAATATCCCATCCAGTACACCCTGCTGGGACGGTCCAGGGTCGCATCCCACGTCCTGCGGCAGGTCCAGCACATGGCCTTCAAGACCGACTCCCCTCAGTCAATGCGTGCGGAGTGCCCGCTTTCGCCCCGCGAGACGGAGGTCCTCACCGTCATATCCAGCGGCAAGTCGAACAAGGAGATCGCCTGCCTGTTGCACATCAGCGAGCAGACAGTCAAGAACCACGTGAACGCCATTCTGAGGAAGATCGAGGCCAATGACCGCACCCACGCCGTGGTGCGGGCCTTGCGCCACGGATGGATCACGCTGAACGGGCAGGAGACCGAACGTACTGCTATTGCCTAGCACACGCGTTGCCCGCGCCGGAGTGGCTACGCTTCTGCTAGTAGCGCATGCGGCCAAGAGCCGCATCCCTGCCCGCCTTTCCTGCCCAAAGCTTTCCCCCGTCTACCGTTCTCGCTGGACTGTGCGCGCCAACTTCTTCCCCGCAGCAAGCAGCCCCAGAAGCAGCGCGGCCGTCCCCCCCGAGAGGGCGAGGCCCCACGTGAAGAACACGGGCCGGTATTCAAAGACATACCAATGCGCGCCGGGCACAGCCTCCGTTGACAGGACCCCCATGTAGTTGTCGGCGGGCGCTTCCGTTCCCTCGTCCACGCGCACGGTCCAGCCGGGGTAGAAGGTCTCCAGGGCCACGATGCGGTCGCCCGCCTGGGCGCCAGCCGTCAGTACCACCCTTCCCGGCGACAGCTCGTTCACGTTGACCTCGCGGACGCTCCGCGGCCCCGCGCCGGCGCCGGACGGGAGAGCGAAGGCATAGGGCAAAGCCATGTCCGTCTTGAGAATATCAAACCCGTTGACGGTCGCAATCACGCGGTAGCCCTCTTGTCCGAAGGCTTGGCCCTGTCCCGCGGGCATGAACAGGTACCTGGCCTGTATTTGCATGGTTCCCGGCGCGCCCGGAGGGCCCGTTGTACCCTGGGGAGCGACTTTCCAGAGGACGGGGGAGTCCTTCAGGAACCATCCGTGGTAGGAGTCCAGCATCTTGATATGGGCGCTCACAAACTCGTATTGAGCAAATGTCCGCCACCGTGGCTCGCCGGGAGCCCGTTCAAGTATCTGCACGTAGTAGACGCTGGAGTCGCTCTGGCGCAGCCATGCAATAGCCTGGCGCACTCCGGACTCCGTGACAGGCTCGGCCGTATAGAGCACATAGCCGTTGGCGACGAGGGCCGTCGCCACGCCCATGCCGAGGACTCCTGCCTTAAGGTAACGCCGCCATCCCGCGGCGCGCCAGAAGAAGCAGCGCGCTCGTGGTCAGGACGAGCGCCCGCACGGGCAGGCGGAACCCGCTGAGCGCGGGAAGCGCCTGCCACAGCCAGTGGAAGGGAGAGTAGACGTAGCCGTTGGCGATGACAAGGAGAGACACGATTCCCAGCGTGGCGAAGGTGATGACCTGACGCCGGGCATCGGGCTGCCGCCACGCCCGGTGCAGAAAGAACAGCCCCACGAACGGCAAGGGCCCCAAAAAGGCGTACCACTCCCACCAGAGTTGTCCGTTGTACCCAAAGAGCTGGGCCAGAAGCGGCTCCACGTAGAGCCTCCGGGGAAACAGCAGGAAGTCCGCCAGGACGCCAAAGACATGCTGTGAACCCACGTAGGGGTCAACAATGCGGAACATGCGCGGGAGAAGCTCCAGAGAGGGCAGCAACCGAACGGCGGCCAGCCCGAGCGCCAGGCTAAGGATTCCTCCGTAAAGACCCACACTTGCCAGGGCTGGATGCGCCTTTCCGGACTTGGACATTCTAAAGGCGGCGTCCGTTACCGCGATGGCAGCACCCGCGATAACGGTGTAGAGAAAGACATAGTAGTCCCCGGAGAATACGGGCATGGCAGTGCTCAGGGCCGCCAGCGCGATCCAGCAGGGGCGTGGGCGCCGAAGCGCCAGCAGGACCAGGGCCATGGAGAAGGGTATCCAGGGGTAGGAGAGCACCTTCTCAAGCTGACCGCCGGAGAACTTGGCGGCCAGATTGCCCGAAAGCATGAAAAGGGCCGCGCTCCAGAGGCAGAGCCACCGTGAGAGGCCCGCCATCCGCCCCAGCAGCCACTGGCCTGCTCCCGCAAGAAATAATGAACAGACGATGGCGAGCTTCAGCCCAGGGATAACGCCGAAGGCTATGACGGGCACAAGAATAACGGGGTAGAGGTAAGAGGCGAGAGGGTCTCCCAAGTAGGGCTGGCCCGTGGTGTAGTAGGGGTTCCAGGTGGGGAACCGAAGCGCCAGGATGCTTTCCCTGACGAATGCGTAGGGAGCGACTACCGAGTCGAGGTCACCACCAAACGGAAGGACGTCGCCCGGACGGAGCAAGATGGGTAGGGCGTAAAGGACCGCCAAGCCTCCCAGCGCCGCCAATTCGTACAGCGGCGAGGCGAAACGGCCCACAACCCCGCGGATGAACACGCCTACTCCTCCCGCAGGACGCGCCCCGTCATCTTCAGGAAGACGTCCTCCAGCGTGGCGGTTCGCCGGACCACGCCACGTACTTGGGATCCCAGCCAGCCCAGCACGACATCCCCGTCCTGGCCAAAGAGGTACAGCGCCTCGCCCGCTTCCTCCGGCGCCATGCCGCGCTCGCGCAGCAAGCCGATGACGCGCGCGCGGTCGGCGGGCTCCGGCCGCACCTCAATCACCTCACGGCCCACGTGCTGAGCCACCATCTCGGCGGGCCTGCCCTCGGCCACGATGCGCCCCTGGTGCATGATAATAAGGCGGTCGCAGAGGACCGCCGCTTCATCCATGTAGTGCGTGGACAGGAGCATCGTCACACCCCTGCCTTTCAGGTAGCGGACCTTGTCCCACACCAGGTGGCGCGCCTGGGGGTCCAGGCCGGTGGTCGGCTCGTCCAGGATGAGAAGCTCAGGGGCGTTCAGCAGCCCCCTGGCCAGGACCAGACGACGCCGCATCCCGCCGGAGAGGTCGGCAATGGGACTCCGCGCCCGGTCCGCGAGATGGAACAGCTCCAGCACCTCCGCCGACCGCTGGCGCGCCAGGGACAAAGGCATGTCGAAGTAACGGGCGTACACCAGGAGGTTTTGCAGCACCGTGAGGTCCGGGTCCAGGTTGTTCTCCTGGGGAACCATGCCCAACCGCGCCTTGATGCCCCGCGGGTCCGCGCGCACGTCTCGACCGAGGACGCGGAGAACGCCCGCGGTCAGGGGGGAAACGCAGGCGATCATGCGCATGGTGCTGGTCTTGCCCGCGCCGTTAGGCCCCAGGAAGCCGAAGCACTCCTGAGGCTGAACGCGGAACGAGATGCCGTCCACCGCGACGCGCTCGTCGTACCGCTTGACCAGCCCTTCAGCTTCCACCACGGGCCGCACAGCATGTCCCCCTTCCAGGCACAAAAAAAGCCGGGGCCACAGACCCCGGCGTGTATCATACTATCCCGGGAGCGCCTACGTCTCCTCCTCCTCGTCCGCGTCCGCCTCAGGCCGCGGAGCGAGAGGCGTCTCCCCTTCCCCTTCATCTTCGCCCAGCGCGTCCTTGCCCTCCAGCACCTCTTTCACCTTCTTGCCCGCGACCCATTCCCCTTCTCCACCCGCCTCGCCGTCGCTGGCGGCAGCCTCGTCTTCCTCTTCCGCCAGATCGTAGCGCATCAAGCTGCCCCGGACATAAGGACGAAAGTCCGCTATTTCCTTGGCGGGGAATGAAATACGCCCGCGCTGGCTGGGGTGCTGGAACACCTCGCGAATGATAACCCGCACATCCCGCGCGTTGTTGCTGGTGATGGCCGCGGTGTACTTGTTCCCGCCTTCCATCAGCTTGACCAGGCGCGCCGCCAGCTTCGGCTCCAACCGACCCGCGTACTCGCCCGCCAGGCTCTCCACCACCAGCGCGTTGCCCCGCACTTTGAGCGAGACCGGGTCTCCCGCCGAGAGCTTCGCCAGCTTCTCGCTCGACGCCAGATTGACCAGCGTGGTGGTCCCCGCCTTGCCCGTGGCCTCAATGAACTGGTCGGGCCGCACCGGCTTGGGTTCCTCTCGAACGCGGGCCTTGCCGTCGCGAAGCAGGGTCAGACGCTCCAGGTTGCGCTTGGCGATGGTGTTGTGCGGCGCCACCCCCAGGGCCTTCTTGAACGCGTCCCGCGCCTCCGCGTACTGTCCCAGCTCCGTCAGAGCCTTCCCCAGCCGGTTCATGGCCTCCACGTCAGTAGGGAAGACCTCCAGAATATTCCGGTTGACGTGGACAGCCTGATCCCAGCGGTTCTGCATCGCCAGGGTGATGGCCTCTTTACTGAGCTCGCGGCGCAGGCGAGCCTTTTCCTCTGTCTGATACAACGTCATTTACCGTGTCCCCGATGGGTGCCCTTGAGCACCTCTGCCTCATATAAATAACGGCTCTGGCGACGTTTTGCAAGGGGCTGCTGCCATCAATTTTGGACGAACTTTAAGATTGTCTCCTTGCAGCCCCCGCGTGGACGCGGAGCGAAGCCTGCAGCGTGACGCTTTTCACGTAATGTTTTCGTCGGCCTAGCCGACGGCGCCACCCTCATCAACCTCCGCCACGGAGCGAATCATCCGGCGTCCAGCCGACCCATTCCACGTCCCTCGCGGCGGCTTTGTTGCACAAGTGCCTCCTGTTGCAGATGTCCGGCGGCTGTTGCAAAAGTCTATTGCGCGTCATTTTGCTACTGCTTCCTAGTTCGCTTCGAGCTGTGCTTTCTTACTCTTGCCATCAGAGCCTTGGTTGCTCCAATCTCTGAGCGCGCAATTTGTCTGGCATCCTTGGCGGCACGCCAGACACTCTTGACTGGGTCCCATTCAATCACCTCAGAAACTTTAAGGTCACCAGCCATGAACCGTTTCCCTAGCTCTGTGAGCCGTCTATGCTTTGAATCTCCTGCGTTCTCAACAAGATTCCACCCCCAACTCAGCTTACGGTGATTGCCGTAGGCGCTCTGTCCACAATTCTCCCTAATGTCCGTAATGGTCACGGTGCGCGGGTTCCCATTATTCCAGAGCAAATCGAGTGTCTGCCCGTGGTGCGGCATCAGAGTTTCAATTCGCGGTTGGAATGCCACATTCCGAACTAGCGGAAACGACGGCAAGTCATCACCAAACCATGACTTTGGAAGAGGGAATCCTTCCCGCGTGAGTCTGGCCTGAACCGATTGCGATAAGTCTTTCACCTCCAAGAACTTTTGCCGCCGGTGTGCCTTATCGGCAAGACCAGCCTGTCCTGCATCGAAGAGTGCTTTGGTGAAAGCGCCGCCTTTGGGTGTGTCCTCGGCTGGCCCTTGTGCATGACACGCGCATAGCAGAGCGTAGGAACGACCGGAAGCGAGGCGCACCTTTTCGTGCATTGCGCTAACTAGACTGAGCAGATCATTCGCGCCAGCCGTTCCACTGAAACATGCGTCGAGGATAAAGACCGGATGAACCTGAGCACCAGCCAAGGTCTGAACAATATCATCGAACCTGAGGACGGTAAGCGGTACATAGGTGCCATCTGGTCGAATCATGGTGTCTTTAAAGCAGAACACAAATTGATCCCCAAGCACCGCGCCATGACCAGAGAAATAGAAAATAAGAATGTCGCCCGTGGCTGAGCGAGTGTCTTGATAATTTACAAGTACGGCTCTTAATTTCTCAGCGGTGGGGTTTTCCAGGACTTCTACCTCTTTGCTCGCATGCACGCCCACATTTGATTCGGTGGAGTCGAAGAATCGCTTCATCATCACGACATCTTTCGCAGGGCCACTAAGACCTTGGAGTGCTTTATTTTCGTAGTCCCAAACAGCCGCAATGATCACGTGCACGTTTGGTGCTGGTATCTCAGCGGAGGCGTCCACTGGTTCATCAGTTGTGTTTGGCATCACGATAACCTCCGGCTTGAATTTTTCGAGACGACGCTTCATTACTTCAAAAGCTTCGGGATTGTTGTCCACGAGGATAAATTTCCGACCTAGCTTGGCGCATGCCTCTCCCACGGTTCCACTTCCAGCGAAGAAGTCGAGCACCGTGTCGCCAGGATTACTATGCAACCGGACGATTCGTTCGATAATCCCTAGCGGCTTCTGCGTAGGATAACCCGTCTTTTCTCGACCAGTCGGGCTGACGATTGTGTGCCACCATGTATCGCTAGGTGTCTTACCACGTTCGGCTTTCTCGGCCCCGACAAGTTCTGGTGCCATGTAAGGGATACGATCGATGTCAGTGAAGTTGAACGTGTAAATTTTGGGGTTCTTCGCGTACCACAAGATGTTGTCGTGTTTCGGCGACCATCGGCTTTTTGACCGGGCACCGTAATCGTATGCCCAGATGATCTCATTGATGAAGCTGGGACGCCCGAAAATCTGATCTAGGTAAAGCTTGCAATAATGAACCTCACGATAGTCAATATGCAGGAATAACGAACCATCTGATTTGAGTACTCGGTAGGCTTCCTCAAGGCGTGGCATGATGAACGCCTCGAAGTCTTCAAAAATGTCCTCAAATGCCATCTTTCCAACGGTCTCACTCCGATAGCCACGGCCCTTGAACCCAATTCGATCTGGTGCATTATCGTCATGCACCGTCTTGATCTGTTTCCGACACTGAATGCGCCCAGTGTTGAACGGCGGATCGATGTAAATGAGGTCAATCGTCCCGCTCTGGAGCGTCTTAAGAAATGGTAGATTGTCGCCGAATATAATTTGTCCGGGCAAGGCTGACGGTAGTACCCTCGCGGCTTCTTCGCTCATGTCATGCTCCCTACATGCTCGATTGGCACATTAGGATTGCTTTCGGCGGAACTTGTACGGCCTATCCCAATTTGGACTCTTGCACTTCGGGCAAACCCGTGGTCGCTCACCCACCCATCGCGGGAACCACTGGTGTCCGCAACGGCATTGGTACGGCTTCGGATTCGTAGCGCGGATTGGTTCGGTTGCCATGATGACCCCCAAGACTATTTACTTGGAGTTTATACGTGGGGTATTGACAAGTCAATAGGTAATAGTGTATATTCCAAGTAGATAAATCAAAAAAAAGGGGGGGGTATTTGACTTTGATGGCGGTCCGACTCTGCGTCTTGCCCGTGTTGAAGGGCGGGTCAATGTAGATTAGATTGACCGAGGCGTCAGGGAGCGTCTTCAGGATGGGCAGGTTGTCCCCGTAGTAGACCCTGTTTTTCACCGCCTGTCTCCTTGACCCCTGCGACGGTCTAGCCACGCGGCCCGCCCCCTCGCGGCACGACGCAGACGAGGACGTCCGGCCCGCACCCGGCGCACTCGAACTGGATTGTGGCGTGCTCGATATGGAAGCGGCGCCGCAGCATCTCAAGGATGTCCGTCCGGACCCGCACCACGTGGCTGATGGGGCAGTCGTCCACCAGGACGTGGGCGCTGAGAGCGCTCATCCCGGGCGCGATGCTCCAGACGTGCAGGTCGTGGACGTCCCGCACCTCCGCCACGCTCCGTATAACCGCGCGTATCTCCTGCGTGTCCAGGTGCGCGGGCGCCGCCTCCAGGAACACCGGCAGGCTCTCCCGCAGGATGCTCCACGCGCCGATGATAATAAGCACGCCCACCAGGATGCTGAGCAGCGGGTCAATCACGTAGAACCCGCTGATTGAGATGACGATGCCTCCGACCACCACGGCCACGGACGCCAGGGCGTCCCCCACCACGTTCAGGAAGGCGCTGCGGATGGTCAGGTTCCGGCCCTGGTAGGGCCGCAGGATGACCATCACCGCCACATTGGCCGCCAGGCCGACCAGGGCGACGGCCAGCATGATTTGCCCCTGGACCTGCGGAGGCGACTGGAGTCGGAGATAGGCGTGGTAAAAGATATAGACGGAGACCCCGATCAGCAGCAGGGCGTTGACCACGGCGACAAGCAGGCTGACGCGGTGGTAGCCATAGGTCATGCGCGGCGTGGGGTCTCGCCGCTCCTGGGCCAGGCCAAACCATGTCAACCCCAGGGCGATCAGGTCGGTCAGGACGTGGCCTGCGTCACTCAACAGGGCCAGGCTGTTGGACGCTATCCCGCCTACCACCTCAACAACCAGGATAACCGCCGTCAGCGCCATCGCCAGGCGCATCCTCCCGGCGGGAGGCGCGGCGCTCAGCGGCTCCAGGGCAGGGTGGGAAATGTCGGAAAAGGGGGCGGGTCTGCGCGACATGGCGCGGTGACTAGGGCTTCCCCGGGGCGGCGAGGCGCTTGTGCTCTTTCTGCATGCACCGGTCCATGACCACATCCAGGCCCGCCCGGCGCGCCGTGGCCGCCGCCTGCTGGTTGACGATGCCCTCCTGCATCCACACGACTCTCGCCTTCACCATAACGGCCTCGTCCACAATCGGGGGCACGTCCTCGGAACGGCGGAAGATGTCCACCACGTCCACGGGCACGGGAACATCAGCGAGACTGGGATAGCTCTTTTCCCCCAGGACCTCTGTCGCCTGCGGGTTCACCGGGATGATGCGGTAGCCATGTTCCTGCAGATAGCGGGCCACTTCGTAACTGGGCCGGTCAGGGCGCGGCGAAAGCCCCACAACAGCCACGGTCTTGCTTGACTTCAGGATTTCCTCGATAGTCCGCATGGCGTCCCCCTCGCGCTTTTCTTGCATTCATTGTAGCCCAATAGCGCACGGCGCGGCAGGAAAACGTCCTTGGCACCTATCCGGACTCCTGGTGTCACCCCGAGCGAAGAGAGGGGTCTTCTTCGCACAGTCACAGGATCGGGGGAGATTCCTCGCTCCGCTCGGAATGACAGGTACCCTTTGCCGCTCATGCGACGAGTTATCGGATAGGCTCTTAGACGTCGCGCTCCTGGCGAGACGACGACTCCCGCTTGCCGCCCGACGTGGCCGCCGGCCTGCCGTACGCGCCACGCCATGCGCTCCAGCGCACTCGCAGAACGTCGCGCGCCATGCCCAGGGCGTGGCGCAGCGGACTGACCTTGCTCTCCGCCCGGTACCGCCACTCGATGGGCACCTCCACGACCCGCAAGCCCGCGCGCCGCGCCAGGAATAGCACCTCCACGTCAAAGGCGAATCCCGGGAGGCGCTGCAGCGGAAAGAGGGACTGCGCGGCCTCCGCCCGGAAGCACTTGAAGCCACACTGCGTGTCCTGAATGCCCGGGACCGCCGCCATCCGCACAAAGAGGTTGAAAACGCGCCCCGCCAGGTGCCGCGACAGCGGTTCGCCGATGCGCCGGGCGCCGGACGCCTCCCGCGAGCCGATGGCGATGTCGTAGTCCGTCAGGCGCGGCGGCAGGAACTTGCCCAGCTCTTGGATGGGCATGGACAGGTCGGCGTCGCAGAGGAAGCGGTGCTCACCCGTGGCGGCCAGCATGCCCGTCTTGACCGCGTGCCCCTTCCCCCTGTGGGGCGCCCGCAGCAGCCTGACATGGGGATGCTCCCGGGCGCACTGCTCCACCACGCCCGCCGTCCCGTCGAGGCTGCCGTCGTCCACCACCAGCGTCTCGCTGGAGTAGGGCTGGCGCTCCAGATACTGCGCCACGTCGAGGAGCGTCGCTCCGATGCGGCGCTCCTCGTTGTAGGCAGGGATGACCACGCTCAGGAACATGGCCTAGCGCCGGAGGGGCCGGCGACGCAGCCTTTCCGCACGAGCGCATAGCGAAACTTGACAGACCCTAGCGAAATGTGCTATGATGTAAGTGTCCCTTCAAAAAACGAGGGGACGAACGGTCGAGTAAGCGAAGCCTCTGGCATAGCCGAAAGGCCTTTTTTGTTGCCTCGGAAACACATCGCTACTCGGTCGTTTCGGTCTCCGGCTGCTCCTCTGGCCGCAGTATGCCTATGTACGGCAGGTTCCGGTACTCCTCGCGGTAGTCCAACCCGTACCCCACCACGAACTCATCGGGAATATCAACGCCCACGTACTTCACGGACACGTCCACCAGCCGCCGTATCTTCTTGTCCAGCAACGAGCATATCTCGAGGCTGGCGGGCTTCTGCTTCAGCAGATGGCCGCGAATGAAGTTCAGCGTCATCCCCGTGTCAATGATGTCTTCCACCAGAAGCACATGCTTGCCGTTGATGCTCTTGTCCAGCTCTTTGGTCACGCGGATGCCGCCGGGAGCGCCTGCCCCGTAATACGAGATAGCCAGGAACTCCACCGACACCGGGATGGTGATGTGCCGGAGCAGGTCGGCCATGAAACACAGCACGCCCTTCAGCACGCCCACCAGCACTATTCGCCGCCCCACGTAGTCCAGCGAAATCCGCCTGCCCAGCTCCGCGACCCGCTTCTGTATCTCCTCCGCTGACAGGAGCACGCGCTCCACTCCCTCCACAGGCGCTTTCCCCAGCGGCCCGTAGCCGTACTTGGCCAGAAGCCGATGGTAGTCCCGCTTGTAGAGCAGCTTGATGCTGACGTCCGGGTACAGCTCCTTCAGCCGCCGGATCTTGCGGTTCTTCTCCGTGACCAGGCTCTGCTTCAGCGTGGTGAGCTCCACGTAGAGGTCAAGGTCAACGAGATAGAAGTCCGGCGTCTGCATCTCGGTGACGCGCTCGCCTTCCCAGTGCAGAGGGAACGAGCGCGGCTCGTACTCCCACCGGATGCCGTAGTAGTCCATCAGCTTTGCGAACTCCGCCTCGCTGGGATGGGCGAAGGTCTTCCGGAGCGGCGCGGCGATGGGCGTGGGGTGCTGGGGGTGCTGCTCGCTGGACCGGTGCTCCGCAGACGGCTGCGACGCCGCTGGCGCCAGGGGCGTCGCCCCGGCCTCGCCGGGCCGCCTCCTGCCCCGTCCTCCACGCGTGTGCCGCCGCCTGAGTACGGGCAACTCGCCGGAGGCAGGCGCAGCAGCCGGCGCAGGTTCCTGCGGCGCGCCCGCAACGGGCGGAGCGAGCGCTCCCACAGATGGAGCTGCTCCCGTCGGCGCCATGCCCTCAGCGGCGGGCTTCTTGCGCGCGCCCCCACGGCGGCGTCGGCGTCGCCTCACGGGCGTCTTCCCCGACGGCGTGGCGCCCGGTCCCGCCGCTGACGTCACGGGCGGCTGCCCCTCGGGGCCTGCCGATGCCGCGGGCGGCGGCGCCGCCGCCTCTCGCGGCTGGGCAGGCTGTCGGCCTTCCCCCGGACCCTGAATATCCTGAGATGATGACTCAGCCTGGCGCTCAGTCTCTTCTTGCATCTTCCCTTTAGCCTTCCCTTGTTTCCAGAAAAATAACCGGACCAAGCATCCACCCCCTGTCGGGCCCGCGTCCTAGTCCGTGCGCGTCCCCTCGTCCATGCGAAAGATCATAAAGGTGCCTCCGCCCTTCGCCACCGGCGTGCCGTCCTCATCCCGCACCATCACATCCACGAATCCGAGGGTCGCGCCCCTGCGCGTCACGTGTCCCTCCGCCACGACCTGCTTGCCCTTTGCCCCCGCCATGAAGTCCACCGACAGGCCGATAGTGGCCGTGCGCTGGCCGGGAAGCACGGTGGAGCGCACCGCCATTGACGCCGCCACGTCTATCAACGAGCAGATGCCACCTCCGTGGATAATGCCGAAGCGGTTGCCAAAATACGGAGCGATGGTGGACATGATAACCTTTGCATACCCCTCCGCGACATCCGTGATACGAATGCCTAGGTGGCGCGCGTAGGGCGCGTCGTTCATCAGCAGCATCTCCCGCTCCGCCCAGTCCGGTCGATATCCGTTCATCCGGCCGCTACTCCCCCATGACCTGGACGACCAGCTCGCGCGAGCGGGGGCGCGTATCGAAGTCCAGGAGCACGATGCGCTGCCATCTGCCCAGGGCCAGCTTGCCGTCCACGAAGGGGACCACCAAGGACGGCCCCTGCAGGGCGGCGCGCAGGTGCGCGTGACCGTTGTCGTCGTGGACGTTGTGTTTGTAGGGCGTATCACCGGGGACAAGGCGTTCCCACAGCGCGCGGGTGTCCAGCAGCAGCCCCGGCTCGTGCTCGATAACCGTGACCGCCGCCGTGGTGTGCTGCACGAAGACCGTCGCCGTGCCCGCCTTCAGCCCCGCCGCCTGTACCTCTCGCTGCACGTCGGGGGTTATGTCTATTATATCGCTTGCGCCCTTGGTCTGTACGTTCAGACGCCGTGTGACGACCATGCATCACTCCATTTGATACAGGGACAGGCCTTGTCCCCCCTGAGCAGCAGGCTCTTATCCCCTGCCCGCCATCCACGGGTCGCGGTCAAACACCAGCTCCCCCAGATCAAAGCGCGGGCCTGTGGTGCAAACCCGCTTGTAGCCCCCCACGGTCTCCACGGGGCAGCCCCAGCAGACGCCCATGCCGCAGCCCATGTGGGACTCCAGGAGCGCCTGGACGGGTGCGCGCACCGGGTGCTCCCTGGTCAGCCGAGCCAGCGTGCGGAACATGCCGATTGGCCCGCACGCCAGGACGAGGTCGGCCCAGCCCGCGTACTCGTGGACCAGGTCGGTCACGAAGCCCTTGTGCCCCCGCGAGCCGTCGTCCGTCGCCAGGACGAGCTGCACACCCCGAGGCAGCTCCTCCGGCGCGTAGATGTGACGCGCGGACGCGGCGCCATACAGGATGACCATTTCGGCCCCTTGAGTCGCCATCTCGTCCGCGAGGGAGACGAACGGCGCGACGCCGATGCCCCCCGCGACGCACAGCAGGCGCCTGGCGTCGCGCGGCACAAGGAAGCCGTTGCCCAGCGGGCCGACTATGTCCAGCGGCTCGCCGGGTGCGCGCCGGGCCAGCCAGGCCGTGCCGCGCCCGACCACATTGTAGAGGAAAGACACGGACGTGGCGGACAGGCTGTCCCTGTGCTTCATATCCCGCCCAAAACGGCAGAATGTCATGGGCCGGCGCAGAATCGGGTCCCAATCGCCGGGGCCCGCGGCGCACCGGAGCATGGCGAACTGGCCCACCCGCGCCCGCTCCGCCACGCCGGGGGCGTCCACCCACATGAGGCGCAGGTTCTCCGCCACCTGCTGATTGGAGATGACGGCGCCGACTACATTTTGCTTGGGCGGCAGCCCTTCGGTCATGGCCTGCTACGTCCTGTTGCCCTCTTCCAGGTACTCCATGTGCCGCTTCACATTATAGCTGGCCGCGCCCTGGAGCAGCGCCTCCGCGGCGGCCCGCGCCGTGTCCAGCGAGGTGAAGCACGGGATACGGCGCTCCACCGCCGCTCGGCGGATGTCGAAGCCGTCCCGCAGAGCCGTCCGGCCCGCGACTCCCGACACCGTGTTGATGACCGCGTTGACCGTCCCGTCCACGACCACGTCCACCACGTTGGGGTGGCCCTCTCTGAGCTTCTTCGTAATCATGGTGACCGGCAGGCCCATGGCCGTGATCATGGCGGCGGTCCCCTCCGTGGCGTAGAGCCGGTAGCCGACCTCGTGCAGCATCTTGATGATAGGGCCTGCCTCCGGCTTGTCCCTGTCCGCGATGCTCAGCAGAATGGCGCCCCTGGGCGGCAGGAGCAGCCCCGCGGCCAGCAGAGCCTTGGCCAGCGCCGGCGGGAAGGTGTTGTCAATGCCCATCACCTCGCCGGTGGACTTCATCTCCGGGCCCAAGTACGTGTCCACGCCGCGCAGCTTGGACATGCTGAAGACGGGCGCCTTGACGCCGACGATTTTCGGCCCTTTCCACAGCCCGGTCACGTAGCCCTGCTCCGCCAGGCTCGCGCCCAGCATCACTTTGGTGGCGACCCGCACCATGGGAACGCCCGTCACCTTGGACAGGAACGGGACCGTGCGGCTTGCGCGGGGATTGACCTCCAGCACGTAGATCTGGGGCTTCCCGTTGTTGCTTGAGCGCATGGCGACGAACTGGATGTTCATCAGCCCCTTCACCTTCAGGCCCAGGGCGATGCGCACAGTATAGTCCACCAGCGTGCGCACCTCGTCGCCGGTGAGGGTCAGGCCGGGGTACACCGCCATGGAGTCGCCGCTGTGGACGCCCGCCCGCTCAATGTGCTCCATCACGCCGGGAATCAGCACCGTCTCCCCGTCCGCTATGGCGTCCACCTCGCACTCGCGGCCCTCCATGTACTTGTCAATGAGGATGTTCTTGCCGCTGCCCACGTCCACCGCCGCGGACATGTAGTGCAGAAGCTCAGAGGCGTTGTGGACGATCTCCATGGCGCGTCCGCCCAGCACGTAGCTGGGACGCACCAGCACCGGGTAGCCGATGAGCTGGGCCACCTTCAGCGATTCCTCCGCGTTGTTGACCGTCCCGCCCGGCGGCTGGGGGATGCCCAGCCCGTCCAAGAACTCGTCGAAGCGCTGGCGGTCGGAGGCGATGTCAATGGCGTCCGCCGTGGAGCCCAGGATGGGCATGCCCGCCCGCGCCAGCGACTGGCTCAGGTTGATGGCCGTCTGCCCGCCGAACTGGACCACCGAGGGCGTGTGTCCGTTCTCCGCCCCCTCGCCAGCCTCGTTGTCCAGCAGGTCGCGGATGCTCTCCTCGTCCAGCGGCTCGAAGTAGAGGCGGTCGCTGGTGTCGAAGTCGGTGGAGACCGTCTCCGGGTTTGAGTTGACCATGATGCTCTTGACGCCGCTGGCCTGCAGCGCCCAGGCGGCGTGGACGGAGCAGTAGTCGAACTCGATGCCCTGCGCGATGCGGATAGGTCCGGAGCCGATGACAACGGCCTTCTTGCCCGGCAGCGGCAGCGCTTCGTTCTCCTGCTCATAGGCGCTGTAGAAGTACGGCGTGGCCGCCGCGAACTCCGCGGCGCAGGTGTCCACCATTTTGTACACGGGCCGGATGTTCCACTGGCGGCGCAGCGCGCGCACCTGCTCCGGCAGGCGGTCGGCCAGCGTGGCGATGACGTCGTCCGAGAAGCCCTTGCGCTTGGCCGCCCGCAGCAGGTCGGCGTCCAGCGGGCCGGAGAGGAGCCGCCGCTCCATGGCGACGATGTTCGCCATCTTGCGGATGAACCACGGGTCAATGCCCGTGCGCCGGGAGAGGTCGTCCGGAGTCGCGCCGCGCCGCAGGCCCGACAGGAGCGCCCACAGGCGCATGTCGTTGGGGTGCAGAGGCAGCCGCTCCGTGTTCCCGTTGCGCCAGGCCGGGTCTTCCCACAGGAGCGTGCGCTTGCCCAGCTCCAGGGATCGGATGGCCTTCTGCAACGCCGCCTCAAAGGTGCGGTCAATGGCCATGACCTCGCCGGTGGCCTTCATCTGCGTGCCGGTCCTGCGGTCGCCGGACGGGAACTTGTCGAAGGGCCAGCGCGGGATTTTGACGACGCAGTAGTCCAGGGCCGGCTCGAAGGCGGCGCAGGTCTTCTTCGTCACCGCGTTCGGTATCTCGTCCAGGCGCCTGCCGACGGCGATCTTGGCCGCGACGCGCGCGATGGGATAGCCCGTCGCCTTGCTCGCCAGAGCGGAGCTGCGGCTGACGCGCGGGTTCACCTCGATGACGTAGTAGTCGGTGGGCGTCTTCGCCTTGAATGTGCCAGGCTCGCGGGCGACGACGGGGTGCGGCGCCAGCGCGAACTGGACGTTGCACCCGCCCTCGATCTTCAGCGCGCGGATGATCTTCAGGGACGCGGTGCGGAGCATCTGGTATTCCTTGTCGGAGAGCGTCTGGCTGGGCGCGACGACAATGCTGTCGCCGGTGTGTACGCCCATGGGGTCAATGTTCTCCATGTTGCAGATGGTGATGCAGTTGTCCGCGCCGTCGCGCATCACCTCGTACTCCAGCTCCTTCCACCCGGTCAGGCACTGCTCGACAAGCACCTGATGGATGGGGCTGGCGGATATGCCCGCGCCCGCTATCTCGTCCAGCTCCGCCGCGTCTTGCGCGATGCCTCCGCCGGTGCCGCCGAGGGTGAACGCGGGCCGGATGACCACGGGGAAGCCGATGCTCCCGGCCACGCGCCGCGCATCCTCCAGGGTGGTGACCGTCTCGCTCTCCGGCACAGGCTCGCCAATCTCCTGGAGCATCTTCTTGAATAGCTCCCTGTCCTCCGCCTTCTTGATGGTCTCCAGCGACGTGCCCAGGAGGCGCACGTTGTACTTGTCCAGGATGCCCGCCTCGGCCAGCTCCACCGCGAGGTTCAGGCCCGTCTGCCCGCCCAGCGTGGGCAGCAGCCCGTCCGGGCGCTCCCGTGCGATGATGCGTTCCAGTACCCCCACCGTGAGCGGCTCGATATAGACGATGTCCGCGATCTCCTCGTCGGTCATGATGGTGGCCGGGTTGGAGTTGACGAGGACGACCTGCACGCCCTCCTCGCGGAGGGAGCGGCAGGCCTGCGTGCCGGCGTAGTCGAACTCCGCGGCCTGGCCGATGATGATAGGCCCGGAGCCGATGACCATGACCTTCTTGGGCTTGGCGTCTGGCATGGGTCTCCCTAGTGTAGTGCCCCCGACGTTTGCCGCAATGTCATTGCGAGGCCCGACGAAGGAGGGCCGTGGCAATCTGGCGGTGGGGGCCACCCTTCTTCCAGATTGCTTCGTCGTCCTTCCGCGGAAGAACTCCTCGCAACGACGCTTTCATACACGTATTTCAGTTACAGGATGCTAGGCCCTACTCGCTTACGTTGTTACCGTCCCGTCCGGCTGCCGTGGGACGGCCCCATCACCCACCGCCATCTCTTAATCGCGCCTCTGCTTTCCTATGCTCGCTCGCCCTTCGACCAGCTCAGGGTGAGTGGGTCGCTCTACGGTGTCACCCCTCGCGTTGCTCGGGGTCTCCTGCCGCAGCAGCCGGGGAGATTCCTCGCTGCGCTCGGAATGACGGGCTTCCTCACGCCGCGAGCTGTTTCTCAAATTCTCCCGGTGCAACCCATTCTTCACGAGCATTAAGAAGCACAACCCCGTCAAGCTCTCTCCGAACATCTTCCAGTAGCGCCGCCCATGCGCGGGGGAGTACTCTACCATATGTCAGATGCAGAGTGTGTGCGTCCTGCCTAATAGGTTCGCCTGTTTGAATGAATCCCCTGCCAGTGGAGATGAAGAGCATCCGGCGCACATTCTGCGTACGCTTGAAACTCTTCAACTGTGGCAACTTTTCAAGGATGGTTGAGCGGATAGTCTCCTCAATTCTTGCTTCGTCTGACATATCAGAGGAATGCATCTCGTTACTAGCAAACATGGAAACCGACACCGTTTCCTCGGTACCGGGAACATTGATACTATCCCTTCCGTACGGCTCCACCTTTTTCCTTACGGAGATCGGAACTCCCAAACACATGACTTCTATCCCAAAAGTAAGGCTATTTTTCTGCCCAGTGAAATCGACTGTCTGCTGGTCTTGAGTATTCAGTTTGCGCAACTCGCCGAAATCCTTCGCCATGAGCCACTTGCATGCCTCGACCTCGGCTAGGGCACCCAGAATCTTAGTGTCTGCTGCGTGAGAATCTTGAGGCAATCGGCCCTCAAAAATCCGGTTGAAGTCGGCGCAGGCACTTGCTCCGTCCTTGAGAGCTTCCTCCAATTCCAAGATGTCCTTCCCTGACTCATCACAAGACAATGCATCAACAAGCAGGTTTTGCCCTAAAACTGGATGACTAAGGCCCGGCCGCACCCATTTCCAGAGAAACCTGTTGATGTTCGAGCATCGTGTCCGCCTCGTATGAATAAGCTGCTCTTCCTCTGGCGGGATAATTTGTTCGCTATCCATTTGGGTGCTCATTTCTTCCCCGCCCCCACCATCCCCAAAAACCTGTCGAACATGTACACGTTGTCCATCGGCGCGTTACCCTCGCACCGTGTGGAGCGTAAGCCCTGGCACGCGCTCAAAGTGCTCATCCAGCGTATAGACCTCGCAGCCATGCTCCAGGGCCAGCGCCGCGATGAGCAGGTCCATGATGGATACCGTCACGCCCTTTTGGCGGAGCTGGTGGGAGAGCTCTCCCACCCGAACCCATGTCCCTTGCGTTTCCTCCAGATAGGGGAATCCTCTCAGACCCGCACGTAGCTGTTCCGCCTCCCGCTCGGTTCTCGCCCCCTGGAGAACCTCGGCCAGCACAACGCCCACGACGGCGATCTCGCCGCTGGCCCGCAGCCGGTCCATCTCCTTCTTCACCGACGACGGTTGCAGCCTGAAGAACTGGAGCCAAATAGACGTGTCAACAATCACCATCGGCGCTACCGGGGCTCCGCGTGGCGCAGCTCATGCCAGTTGTCCACCAGGTCTATCTTCCCCGCCAGGCTCCATAGTCTTTCGATATTCCTCCGGCGCACATAGTCCTGGAGGGCCTTCATCACCGCCTTGCTTTTCTTGCGCTCTCCCGTCAGGCGCGCGACTTCCTCCAACACATCCTTGTCAATATCCAGTGTCGTGCGCATCGTTTACCTCCGTTCTTGAATGCATCAAAATTATACACCAAATTTCCGCATCATTTCTTGTGCGCCTCCACCATCTCCAGGAACCTGTCAAACATGTACACGTTGTCCATCGGGCCGGGCGACGCCTCGGAGTGGTACTGGATGCTCATGATGGGCAGGCCCTTGTGCCGCATCCCCTCCACCGTGCCGTCGTTCAGGTTGACGTGCGTGACCTCCACGTCGCTCGGCAGGCTGTCGCCGTCCACCGCGTAGCCGTGGTTCTGCGCCGTGATGTGCACCCGGCCCGTGACCCTGTCCTTCACCGGGTGGTTCCCGCCCCTGTGGCCGAACTTCAGCTTGAACGTGCGCCCTCCGTAGGCGTGGCCCAGCACCTGGTGCCCCAGGCAGATGCCGAAGATGGGCGCGCGCCCCATCAGCTTCTTCGTCGTTGCGACAAGGTATTCCAGCAGCGCGGGGTCGCCTGGCCCCGGCGAGATGACGATGCCGTCCGGCTTCGTCGCCAGCACCTCGTCGGCGGAGGCGGTGCACGGCACGGCGACGACGTTGCAGCCCTTCGCCTTCAGGATGCGCAGGATGTTGTACTTGACGCCCAGGTCCAGCACCGCGACGCGGTATTTGGCCGAAGGGTCCTCCGGCGGCCAGACGTACGACTTGGACACGCTAACCTCGCGCACAAAGTCGAGCGTGCCGTAGCTCGGCTGGCGGCGCAGGTGCTCCAATGCCGCCTCCGGCGACATCTCGCTGGTCAGGACGCCCATCATGACGCCCTTGGAGCGCAGGCGGCGCGTGATGGCGCGGGTGTCCAGGCCCGCGACGCCGGGCACGCCCTGCGACGCAAGGTAGTCGTGCAGCGTGGACTGGCTGCCCCAGTGACTCGGCTCGTCGCACGCCTCGCGCACCACGAAGCCGCGCACCTGGATGCGCCGCGACTCCACGTCCTGCTGGTTGATGCCATAGTTCCCTATCATGGGGTAGGTAGGCACGACGATCTGCCCCGCGTACGAGGGGTCGGTGAGCATCTCCTGATAGCCGATCATGCTGGTGTTGAAGACGACCTCGCCGACGGCGGTCGTCGGCGCGCCGATGGCGTCGCCTTCGAAGACGGCGCCGTCCTCCAGCGCCAGGATGGCTTTAGGAGGCATGCGACTTCACCCCCTGGCTCCCTCTCCTGACCAGGAGAAGGGGAAGGATGAGAGACTGGGGGACACTCCTTCGACTGCGCTCAGGACAGGCCCCAGACCCCCGGCGTCCTTCCGATACCGGAAGGACTGCACCCGCTTAGCCAAGTTTGACCCCCTCGTCGGCGTAGGCGACGGCGCCGCCCACCAAGGTCAGCTTCACCCTGCCGCGCAGCGTGCAGCCGCGCAGGGGCGTGTTCCTGCCACGGGAGGCGAAGCGCTCCACCTCCACCGTCCACTCCTCGTCCGGATGGAAGACCACCGCGTCCGCCGGGCCGCCCTTCCGCAGGCTGCCGAGGCCGCTGGCCTCGCGGCCCAGCGCGCGCGCCGGCCCCACGGTCAGCCGCGCGATGAGCGTGCGCATGTCCAGCGTCCCCGCGTGCACCAGCGACAGCAGGCTGCCCAGCGCCGTCTCGAAGACGCTGATGCCGAAGGGCGCGGCGTCGTACTCGGCGAGCTTGTCCACGTGCAGGTGCGGCGCGTGGTCGGTGGCGATGGCGTCAATGACGCCTTCGCGCAGTCCCGCGACCAGCGCATCCACGTCGCGGCGCGAGCGCAGGGGCGGGTTGACCTTCGTGGACGTGTCGTACACCAGCTCGCTGGCGGGGAAGCGGCACGCCATGGGCCGATAGCCCAGCACCCACTCGTCGGTCATTGTCAGATGGTGGGGCGTGGCCTCCGCCGATACGCGAATGCCCTTCTCCTTGGCCCAGCGGACAAGCTCCACCGTCCCCGCCGTGCTGGCGTGGGCGATGTGCAGACGCCCGCCCGTCAGCTCCGCCAGGAGGATGTCCCGCGCCACCATGATGTCCTCCGCCGCGTCGGGCGCGCCCCGCAGGCCCAGGCGCGTGGCCACCCAGCCCTCGCTCATCACCGCGCCGTCCGCCAGCGACGACTCCTCGCAATGCTCGATGACGGGCACGCCGAAGCTCTTCGCGTAGGACAGGGCGCTCCGCATTAGCGCCGCGCTCGCCACCGGGGCACCGTCGTCGCTGTAGCCCACCACGCCCGCTTCGGCAAGCTCACCCAGAGGCGCCAGCTCCTTGCCCTTGCGGCCCAGGCTGATGCAGCCGATGGGCAGCACCCGCACGGCGCCCTGCTCCGCCGCGCGCCGCCGCACGAACTCCACGGTGGCCCGCGTGTCCAGCGGCGGCTGCGTGTTCGGCATGCAGCAAATGGTGGTGAAGCCACCGCGGGCCGCGGCCTGCGTGCCCGTGGCGATGGTCTCCTGCTCCTCGAAGCCCGGCTCGCGCAGGTGCGCGTGCATGTCCACGAAGCCAGGCGCGACGACAAGCCCCTGCCCACGCAGCGTCAGGCAGCCCGGCGGCGGCTCCAGCGGCTTCCCCACACCCACGCGCAGCGCCGCCACCTTGCCCTCGGCGAAGAGCGCGTCGCCGACGCCGTCAATGC
Organism: Dehalococcoidia bacterium; assembly: GCA_030648205.1. Classification (NCBI taxonomy): domain Bacteria; kingdom Bacillati; phylum Chloroflexota; class Dehalococcoidia; species Dehalococcoidia bacterium. Next base: position 22,371 of record JAUSIH010000003.1, read on the forward strand.
CCTGCGCAGGGTCAACGATGCGGGCCTGCCAAACCAGGACGGGCCGTACCTCTTCGGTCTTCATGCTAGGCCTCCCGCGTGCACAGCAGGTAGAGGACCGCCATGCGGACGGCCACGCCGTTCGTCACCTGCTCCTGGATGACCGACTGGGCGCCGTGGGCCACGTCCGGGCTGATCTCCACCCCTTCGTTCATGGGGCCCGGGTGCAGCACCAGCGCGCCGGGCTTGGCCCGCTTCATCCGCTCCACCGTCACCTGGTAACGGCGGGCGTACTCGGTCACGCTGGGCAGAAGTCCCCCTTTTGTCCGCTCGTGCTGGATGCGCAGGGCCATCACCACGTCCGCGCCGTCCAGCGCACGGTCTATATCCGTCTCCACGGTCACGGGCGGCAGCGTAGGCCCCACGAAGCCCTCCACACCGGCGGGAGGCGGAAAGCCCGCGGGCAGCAGAGGCGGCGGGCCGCACAGCACCACGCTTGCGCCCATGGCCGACAGGCCCCATAGGTTTGAGCGCGCCACGCGGCTGTACAGGATGTCGCCCACAATCACCACCTTCAGTCCCTCAATGTGTCCCAACTTCTCGCGGATGGTGTACAGGTCAAGCAGCGCCTGGGTGGGATGCGCGTGGGCGCCGTCTCCGGCGTTGACCACGCTGCACGCCAGGTGCTGCGCCAGCAGGTACGGCGCGCCCGCACTGGAGTGGCGGATGACAATCACGTCGGCACGGACCGCCTGCAACGTGCGGCCCGTGTCCACCAGGGACTCGCCCTTTACCACGCTGGAGGTAGACGTCGTCACGTTGATGACGTCGGCGCCCAGTATCTTGCCCGCCTGCTCAAAGGAGACGCGGGTGCGCGTGCTCGGCTCGTAAAAGAGCGTCAGCACCGTCTTGCCCCGCAGGGTGGGCACCTTCTTGATCTGCCGATTGAGGATTTCCTTCATCCCGTCGGTGGTGCGGAAGACTGCCTCTATCTCCTCGCGGCTGAAGTCGTCCAGGTCGAGGATATGGCGACGGGGCAGGACCGCCCGCGGCTCCTTCTGCGGAAGGACTGCGCGCATGGCCTTACTCCTCCGAACGAGTCAACACGACCTCGTCCTTCCCATCCACTTCCTTGAGCCGTACCTGTATGTCCTCCGTCCGGGAGGAGGGAACGTTCTTGCCCACGTAGTCGGGCCGGACGGGAAGCTCGCGGTGGCCCCGGTCCACCAGCACGGCGAGCTGCACGCTCTGGGGACGGCCCAGGTCCATCACCGCGTCCATTGCCGCGCGGATGCTCCGGCCCGTAAAGAGGACGTCGTCCACGAGGATGACGCGCTTGTCGGCGAGGTCCACGGGAACGTCCGTGCCGCGCACGACCGGCTGGGGCCGGGCCGAGAGGTCGTCTCTGTAAAGGGTGATGTCCAGCGCGCCCACCGGCACGGCGGCGCCCTCGAACTCACGGATGCGCTCGGCGAGGCGGCGGGCCAGGGGGACGCCGCGCGTGAGCAGGCCGACGAAGACCAGGCCCTCCACGCCGTGGTTGCGCTCCACCACCTCGTGCGCAATGCGGGTGAGGACGCGGCGGATGTCGTCCGCCGTCAGGAGGACCTTCTCGGCGGGCATTAAAAAGCCCCCTGCCAAAGAATCTGGCAAAAGGCGCAGCCAGTCCGAAGAGCGGACGTACAGGTTGTGGGGATAGCGGCGTGTGCCACCGCGAGCCTCCTTGCCAGCCTCACAGGGCTGATTTAAAGGCGACCGCGCTACGAAAAGCCGGACGCTATCCGTGTGCGGTTGTCGCGCTCCAGTATAGCAGCGGCGCGGCGGGAGGGCAAGGGCTTGTGCTCGTCCACTACACACCTGTTACGCCAGGCCGTTCTGCTCAGTTAAGAACCTGTCCAACAACCCTCACCCCCTGCGTCCCCCGCTCCCTTAGCAAGGGAGCGGGGGAGAGAAGTGAAGCTGGGGGGGGGGGGGGGGGGGACAGGCCCCCTGGCAGAGAGGGCGTTGTCCTCTCTGCACTCTCCTCAGGCGCACGGCTACTGGATAGGCTCTAAGACCACGGCGAAGGCCTTGCATATCACGCCCAGCTTGTCGCGTATCCGCTCAGTCGCGCCGATGCTCTCCGTGCGGTACAATGGCGGCCAGCGAGACCTCAGTCGCGAAACCTCCGTTTGGAGGCGTGCGCGCAACTGAGAAGTGGTGCATTGTGCATTCGTCCGCGCGCCGCACTCGTTGAGACAAGCTGAAAATCCCGGCTCCCTACGGAGGTGATATGGCCTGGGACTCCGCGTTCGAATCCGCTCTTGCCGCCCGCTCCATCGCCATCGTCGGGGCGGGCCGGCCCGATCCGGCAAAGGCGGCCCGCTGGAGCGGCGGCACGGTCTTCATTCGCGCCCTCCAGCAGGCGGGCTATGAGGGCGTCATTTACCCCATCAACCCCAGCGCCGACGAAATCCTTGGCTTGAAGTGCTATCCCAACCTGCGTTCCCTGCCTGGCCCCGTGGACCTGGTCATCGTGGCGGTGCCCGCTCCCTTCGCGCCGCAGGTGCTCGAGGAGTGCGGCGCCACGGGCATGCGCAATGTGCACCTGTTCACGGCGGGGTTCGAGGAGACGGGTGAAGAGGAGGGCCGACGGCTGGGCGAACAGGTGCGGCAAATCATCCGCAAACACGGGCTGCGCGTGGTGGGGCCCAACGGGATGGGCCTCGCTTGCATCCCGCGCGCGCACATGGCGGTCTGGGGAGACGCCGACCTCCGCCCCGGCGACGCCTCGTTCGTCTCCCAGAGCGGCGGGCACGCGAACGGATTCGCTCACTTCGCGCCCACCATCGGCGTCTGCATCAGCAAGGTCTTCAGCTATGGCAACGCCTACGGGTTCAACGAGTGCGATTTTCTGGAGTACCTGGCCCGCGACCCCGATACGAAGACCGTCGGCTTCTATTTGGAAGGCGTCCGGGATGGCCGCCGGTTCCTTCGCCTGGTGCGAGAGGTAAATCCCGTGAAGCCCGTCGTGGTGTTCAAGGGCGGCCTCACGGACGCGGGCGCCCAGATGGCGGCGTCCCACACCGGCTCGCTGGCGGGCCAGCGTCGGATATGGGACGCATTCTTCAGGCAAACGGGCGCCATCCAGGTCGAGTCCACGGAAGAGGCGGCTGAGGTCATGGCGTGCCTCCTGCGCCTGCCGCATCCGCGGGGGCGACGCGTCGTCGTGGTCGGCGGAGGCGGCGGCAACAACGTGGCGGCGGCGGACATCCTGGTCGGCGTCGGCCTGGAAGTGCCTCGGGTCAGCCCGGAGACGCACGCGTTCCTGCGCAGCTACACGTCGCCGGCGGGGAGCATCCTCCGAAATCCGCTGGACATGGGAGGCGTCTTCCAGAACATGGACACTCTGGAGAAGACCCTCAAGGCGGTGGTCGCCGACCCCGTCTTCGACATGGTGGTATTCGCCATGAATCTGGGCTGGTTTCGGGACCTCCCCCAGAACACCGGCGACCTGGTGGCCGAGACGCTTGCGCGCCTTATCGCGTCCAATCAGGTGGGGAAGCCCCTGGTGGCGGTGCTGGTGGACAACGGACGCCTGAACGAAGTGGAGCCGCAGCGCCAGCGCCTACGGGCGTTCTTCGCCGACAAGCAAATCCCGGTCTTTTCGTCGCTGGACAGAGCAGCTCGGTCGCTGGCCCGCTACGTGGGCTACTACGAGCACCAGCGTTCGCTCCAGACCGCGGACTCGTGAATCCGTCTGAGGACGTCAGCCACAGCGCAACGGCTGGGCAGGCCGCGTAACTGAACCTGAACGTGTCCAAACGCGAGTCGTCGCATGGAGGTGTGACCATGGCCGAGCCGGTGCTTCTGTACGAGAAGAAAGCCAACGGGCGCATCGTGGTCATGACGCTGAACCGTCCCGACCGCATGAACGCGCTCAACATGGAGCTGGCCGCCAGAGTCGTGGAGGGCTTCAAGACGTTCGCGGCGGACGACGACGCGTGGGTGGCGATTGTCACTGGCACGGGCGACAAGGCCTTCTGCTCCGGGGCCGACCTGAAGGAGCGCGCGGAGGCGGAGAAGGAGGGCGGGCAGCTTCCCCCGCGTCCCATGGTATCGCCGCTCTGCGAACGCTACAACCTCTGGAAGCCCACCATCGCCGCCATCAATGGGTTCGCCCTCGCGGGAGGGTGGCGGCTGGCGCAGCAATGCGACATCCGCATCGCCGCCGAGCACGCCGAAATGGGCATCTCGGAAACGCGCTGGAACCTCGCGGCGGACTGGGTCCACGACCTCACGCGTCAGATGCTGATGGGCCACGCCCTTGAGGTTGCCCTGTGGGGGGACGAGCGCATCACGGCGCGCAGGGCCTACGAGATGGGCTGGGTGAACCGGGTCGTGCCCAGGGAGAAGCTGATGGCCGAGGCCATGAGATGGGCGGAGCGCATGCTGGCCCTCGGGCCTCGCTCGGTGCGGAACCTGAAGGAGATACTCTACCGCGGGTACTACATGACCCCGCTCGAAGGCTACTCGTTCGCGACGGCGCTGGAGCAGAACCTTGCCGGTATGGAGGACACGCGCGAGGGGCCGCGGGCCTTCGTCGAGCGTCGCCATCCGAACTTCAAGAACCGCTAACGGGGTTGATTTAGAGGCGGCCACACTACGAAGAGCCGGGCGCTATCCGTCTTACTTATGGACACGGCAAACCACAAAGGGGGCGTCCCTTCGTCGCTCCGGCTTTCGCCGGAGCCCAGAGACACAAGCTCGCCCGCAACGGGCGCCACTGGATTCCGGCCTGCGCCGGAATGACGGTGGTGTACCAGCGGGCTTCTTGCAGCATTTCTTGCAATACTCACGGGACGGACGGGAATGAACGCTCGCACTAAGACGCGATTGCCCTGCCCACTAACACGCTTGGCCGCCACCCTATAATATCTAGGAACAATGGCTTTCCAAATTGTTACGATTTTCAGTCAAGGTCTAACTCCCTGCAAAGGTCCTTGAAGTGTATGATCATCCTCCGAATTTCGCGAGGGTTTGTATCGTTAAGCTGTTTAAGCTGTACTTCGATATCTGTTGCCCACTCTCGTGTTGGGCCAACATTGAAGAATTGAAGTCGCGGGTTTCTTCCGGCAGTTGAAGTCACTTTGTTATCCCGATGCTCTGAAAGCCGCGCTCTGAGATCTCGCGTTTGCCCGACGTAAAACTCGCCCCCGTCAAGTTTGAGCACGTAAATGTAGAACTCGTTTGCTTCCGAGTCACCCGCTTCCCAGGCAGGAGAATGCTCAATTTCGTAACGCTGAGGCGCCCGAGTAGTTTGTTGAGGCAACTTTCTTGTGACTTGTCCCCCGTGGTAGCATTCGAGGCATAACTCGTAATTGGCGTCTTTGTACCGTCCACATCTTGGGCATTGATTAAGGAATCCGTCTTATAAAGCCGCGAAGTGGTCATAACAGAGAAAGTGTCCCGGCCTAATTGGCTGGCGACAATCCCAGTACTTGCACCTGTTAATCACGCCTACACCTCCGGCGAAGCCCCCGCGTGAACCGCCGTTCATTATAATCCATCCGACCGTGCTATACTTCCCTCGCTTGGGGCCTGCGGCGGGACAGCCGCGGCGGTAAGAGGCGAGCGCCATGATGAGCGATGAGCACGAAGAGATAGGGCCGGAAGGCATCCGTCTGACGAACACCTTCGAGGCCGTCAACGAGATGATGTACAAGACCGGCATGACGGACGGCCTGCCCATCGTCCCGCCGACGCCGGAGCGGCTGGAGCGCTTCCTCAAGGAGACCAGCCGCAAGTCCGCCGACGTCGTCGCCGCCATCCCCCCGAAGAACGGGATGGCCACGGTGGAGAAGATCGCCATCAACGCCGTCATGGCGGGGTGCCCCGCCCGGACCCTGCCCGTGGTCATCGCAGCGGTGGCGGCCATGAGCCAGGAGCCGTTCAACCTCCTGGGTATTCAGACCACCACCGGCACCGCCTCCGTGGGCCTCATCCTGAACGGCCCCCACGCTATGGGAATGGGCTTCAGCGGCGGCGCGGGCGCCCTGGGCGCGTGGAACCGGGCCAACGCCAGCGTGGGCCGGGCAATCCACCTCATCCTGCTGAACATCGGCGGGGCCACGCCCGCGGACATTGACATGGCGACGCTGGGCTGGCCGGGCAAGTTCACCTTCTGCTTCGCCGAGAACGAGATGAAAAGCCCGTGGTCGCCGCTACACGTCGAGCGCGGGTTCCATCGGGACGAGAGCACGGTCACGGTCGTCGGCGCCGCGGGCATCGTCGAGATGGTGGACACCGTCAGCAATTCGGCGGAGAGCATTCTGACGACGATGGCCAACTCTATGTCCATCGCCGGCACCACGGGCGTGGAGTGCATCCTGGGCGGCGGCGAGCCGCTGCTCATCGTGACGCCGGAGCACGCCCACCTGCTGGCCCGCGACGGCTTCAACAAGGCCGAGGTGAAGCGCTTCCTCTACGAGCACGCCCGATTGCCCCTATCTCGCCTGGGCAAAGACAGCCGCGCGCGGGTGAAGGCCCTGCGGGAGCGCCTGGGCGTGGCGGACCTGGACGCGGACCTGCGGGTGGCGCACCGCGCGGAGGACATCATGCTCGTGGTGGTGGGCGGCATTGGCTTCAAGTCGGCGTACGTGCCCACCTGGCCCGGCGGAACGACGAGCGTGACGGTGCGGGTGGAGAAGTAGTTTATATCTGGGGGACACCCCCAGACCCCCGTTTTTCCTTCGGCTTCTCCACCACGCTCCGGTCAATGCTCGCGATGGTCGGCCTGCCGCAGAAGGCCATCGCAAGGTCAAGCTCCGTGCGCAGTATCTCCAGCACCTGCCGCGCGCCGGCCTCTCCGTCCACGGCCAGGCCCCAGAAGATGGGCTGGCCGGTGAACACCGCCCGCGCGCCGAGCGCCAGCGCCTTCAGCACGTCACTCCCGCGCCGGATGCCGCTGTCCAGATAGACCTCCGCCTTGCCGCCGACGGCCTGCACGACCTCCGGCAGCACCTCGATGGTGGCCGACTGGCAGTCGAGCTGCCGCCCGCCGTGGTTAGAGACGATGACGCCGCTCACGCCGTGCTCCACGCACAGCTTCGCGTCCTCCGCCGTCATGATGCCCTTCAGCAGGACGGGGAGCTTCGTCATCGAGCGCAGCCAGTCAATGTCGGCCCATGTGGCGACGGTGACGGGCGGCGCCGACCACTGGCCGGACTGCGCGGTGCTCTGGGATGACGAAGATCGCCTCCATGATGACGGTGCTGTCGAGAGGGTCAAGCCTTTCGGAAGGCTGGCGAAGTTCGCGCGCTCGATTCCGGGAGGGCTGATGAACTTGTTGCGGACGTCGCGCTCCTTCGGAGAGTGGAGGGGGACGTCCACGGTGACGATGACGGCGGTGTAGCCCGCCGCCTCCGCGCGCCTGATCAGGAACTCGCTTATCTCTCGTCCGTTGAAGTAGAGCTGGAACCACAGAGGCCCCGTGGCGACCTTCGCCACGTCTTCGATGCTGTACGTTGAGCCGGTGGCGAGGGCCATCAGCGTCCCCGCGGCGCCCGCCGCCTTCGCCGACGCCAGCTCGCCGTCCAGGTGCGCCATCTTGTGGACGCCCATCGGCGCGACCATGACGGGAAAGCTGAGCTTCTGGCCCAGGACCGTGACGGACAGGTCGCGCTTCGTGATGTCCACCGGACGCCGTGGCCGCAGCGGGATGCGCTGGAAGGCCTCTTTGTTCAGGCGGAGCGTGACCTCGTCCTGCGCGCCGCCCGCGATGAAGTCCCAGATGCCCTGCGGCAACGCCCGCCTCGCCTTTGCTTCAAAGTCGGATAGGCTGATGAGGTCGGACTGCATGGTCGTCTCCTATCGCGTAGTATGCGCTGGCGCGCCCATTATACAGGGTGCGGCCTCAGCTATTTTAGCGTCATCGTTGACGTCCGCGATCGATCTCCCGCTGGAGCCAAAGGCCGAGGGCGGTCGTGTCGCCCTTCCAAGTAGCCAGTAACTCGGCAGCGGGGCCGCCTGTCTTGGAGTCTTCAAGGGGGCCGGCAGCACGGAGAATCGGGCCGTTCCCATCACGAGTAATGGCGTATTGCTTGCCGGACACTGGATGCCGAATATAGCCATAATAAGGAATACTTACCACCTCGACGGTTGCGCCGCCACTCACCCAGCGTCGAAAATTGATTCGAACTTCATGAGGTCTCCAATAGATTTTGGGATTCCACGCGAGCAAGCTCCCATCGCGGCTTGTGCCAGAGATTCGCTTGGATCGCCATAGCCGATCCACCTCTATCGGTTCAACAGGCTGCCATCCATCTGATCCAACCCGATTGACGAGTTTTTGAACCGCATGCCCAATGGAAGACATCGCATCCGGCCAAGGGATGCTACCATCTATTGGCACCCCCGTTGCCTCGTATTCTCTCCCGTCCAGCTTGGCTGAGAATTCTTGGTACTTCCATCTGCCCAACTCCTGAGCACCACCGGCCTTCGTATGCTCGCCGCAATTTAGGCAGTAATTCGCCGAATCAGGTAGTGGTGTTAAGCACTTGACGCAAAACATGTTAACCCTTTCCGAGAACTTTCCTTGAAGACTGTTTATTCCACCATCTAGTTGCTCCACACTCTTAACATTCGAGAACATTGTATTAGATGGTAGTCCTTAGAGAGCGCCCCATCCTGGCGGGTTTTTGCTAGCTAACTTCGGCGCTCCCATTTCGGAGCGCCCTGCGACTGTCCCGCTCGTCCTTCCGTACGCCGCCAATATACACCAGCCGTCCGGCGTGTCAAGCGCAGCGAGAGCGTCGCCCGTCCACCACGACCAGACGCAGGCCGTGTCCGCGTTTGACACCCCCTGCCGCGTGCGCTATCCTCGCAAGCAGCGCATCGCCACGAAAGTGAGGCTACGCCATGTCCCAGGCCATCCTTCCGGGGAAGGACGCGCGCAGCGGCCGCGGCTCCGTCCGCACAGGCCGCATGCGCATGACGTACATCGGCCAGCGGGCGATGACCCTTGACCAGAGGGACTTCATCCCCGGCCCCGGGCCTTACGCCGACCTCAAGCTGGAAAGATAAGGGGGACTCGTGCCGCAGTACCTGGCGCGCCGGCTGGTGATGTTCATCCCCGTCCTGCTGGGGGTATCCCTGCTCATCTTCGCGTTGATGCGCGTCCTCCCCGGCGACGTGGCCCTGATGATCCTGGCCGGCAGCTCCGGCGAAGGCTCCGTCACGCAGGAGCAACTGCGGACGCTCCGGCACAAGCTGGGCACCGACCGTCCCGTTTACGAGCAGTACGCGCGCTGGATATGGGGCCTCGCCACGCTGGACGCGGGACGCTCTCTCAAGACAGATCAGCCGGTGCTGGACGAGATCCGGCGCCGCTTTCCCATCACCCTTGAGCTGGCGGTCCTGACGGCTGTCATCGCCACCATCGTCTCCCTCCCTCTGGGCGTCATCTCCGCCATACGACAGGACACGTGGCTGGACTATGTCATGCGGATCATCAGCATCGCAGGGCTGGCGGCGCCCACCTTCTGGATTGGCACCCTGATGATCCTGGCCATGGTGCGCTTCTTCAACTGGATACCGCCCCTTGGCTTCGCCAGTCTGATTGATGACCCCGCGACCAATATCCAGCAGGTCATCTGGCCCGCCCTGGCCCTGGGCTACCATTTCGTGGCCGTGGTCAGCCGCATGACGCGGTCGCAGATGCTGGAGGTGATGCGGCAGGACTACATTCGCACCGCCTGGTCCAAGGGGCTGCGCGAGCGGTTTGTCATCTACCGGCACGCGCTGAAGAACGCCCTCATTCCCGTCATCACCCTGATGGGCCTTCAGTTCGCCTTCCTTCTCGGCGGCACTGTCATCATGGAGACGATCTTCGTCATCCCTGGACTGGGCCGCACGCTGGTGGAGTCCATCACCTTCCGCGATTATCCCATGGTCCAGGCCATTGTCATGCTGTTCGCGGTCGTCATCCTCGTCTCGAACCTGTTCGTGGACCTCGTCTACGCGTGGCTGGACCCGCGTATCAGCTTTCAGGGCTAGGCCATGCAGCGCGAGACGCCTCTTATTGCTGCCCCAGCCCCCAACAGCGTCGCGCGTGTGTTCGCTTACCTGCGGAGGTTCGCCCACGCCAGCCCCATTGGAGCGGTCGGTGGCGTCATCGCGCTGGTGATGCTGGTGACGGCGGTCACGGCCCCCGTTCTCGCGCCCCAGAACCCCTACAAAATCAACTATGACAGGCTGTTCGCGTCGCCCGGCGCCCAGTTCCTGCTCGGCTCCGACGAGTTCGGGCGGGACGTCCTGAGCCGCGTCATCTACGGCGCTCGGATCTCCCTCTACGTGGCCGTCCTGTCGGTTGCGATCGGCCAGGTGGGAGGCACCTTCTTCGGTGTTATCAGCGGCTACTTCGGAGGGCGCGCCGATATGGCCATCCAGCGGGTCATGGACACGTTCATGTCCCTGCCCGCGCTGGTGCTGGCGCTGGCCATCATGGCGGCCCTCGGGGCCTCCGTGGACAACGTCGTCCTGGCTATCGCCATCGTCCAGGTGCCCAGGACTGCCCGGATCATGCGGTCATCTGCACTGATCATCCGTGCGAACCAATTCATTGAGGCGGCGCGCGCCGTGGGTTGCTCCCACTGGCGTATCCTGACCTTGCACATGCTGCCCAACTGCATGGCGCCGTTCATCGTCATTTCGACGGCGGCCCTGGGCCAGGCCATCCTGACGGAAGGGTCGTTGAGCTTCCTGGGGATGGGCACGCCACCGCCCACCCCGTCGTGGGGCGCCATGCTCGCCGGCGCGGGGCTGGAGTACGCGGAGAAAGCCCCGTGGCTGGGCATCTTCCCCGGTCTGGCCATGACCCTGGCCGTCTTCGGATTCAACCTGTTGGGCGACACCCTGCGCGACGTGCTCGACCCCCGCATGCGGAAGCTGTAGTCGCCACGGCGAGCGTCCTCGCGTCAGACCGATTCCGCGTTTGACACCCCAAGCCGCGTGCGCTGTCCTCGCACGCAGCGCATCGGCACGAAAGTGAGGCATACACCATGTCCCAGGCCAGCGTGCTCGCCGCCGCGCGCAGCGAGAAGCGTACCCTGCTCACGGAGGTGGAGTCCAAGGCCCTTCTCAAGGAGGCGGGCGTGCCCGTGGTGGACACGCGCCTTGCCCGCACCCGCGAGGAGGCCGCGGCAATCGCAAAGGAGATAGGATATCCCGTCGCGCTCAAAGTCGTGTCGCCGGACATCGCGCACAAAAGCGACATCGGCGGCGTGAAGCTGGGGCTGCGCACGGAGAAGCAGACCGCAAAGGCGTTCGACGACATCATGAAGGCGGTGCAGGCCCGCCAGCCGAACGCCCGCGTCCACGGCGTGGCGGTGCAGAAGATGGCGCGCCCCGGCGTGGAGGTCATCGTCGGCCTGTCGAAGGACGCCCAGTTCGGGCCGGTGGTCATGTTCGGGCTCGGCGGCATCTTCGTCGAAGTCCTCAAGGACGTCAGCTTCCGCATCGTCCCACTGCTGCGGCGCGACGCCCGCGAGATGATCCGCGAGATCAAGGGCTTCCCGGTGCTCCAGGGCATCCGCGGCCAGGAGGCCGTGGACATCGCCGCCCTAGAGGACATCCTGCTCAAGGTGTCGGAGCTGGCCGAGCGCCACCCGGAAATCAAGGAGCTTGACCTGAACCCCATCCTCGCCTACAAGGACGGCGCCGTGGCCGTGGACGCGCGCGTCGTGCTGGAGGGGGAGACGCCGTCGTGATACCCGACCTCACCCACAAGCTCGACCGCGTCTTCAACCCGAAGGTGATAGCGGTCATCGGCGACAAGAAGGCCAACGGCTACTCGTGGCTCAAGTCGCTGGCGCACTTCACCGGCAAGCTCTATTCCGTGCAGATAGACGAGAACGAGATGCCCGGCATCGTCGAGATGGGCGTGACCAACGTCAAGAGCCTGATGGACATACCGGAGCCGGTGGACTTCGTCGTGTGCGCCGTGCCGCGCAAGGTGCTCCCGCGCGTGCTGGAGGACTGCATCCGCAAGGAGGTGGGCGGCGTCACCGCGTTCACGTCCGGCTTCGCGGAGACGGACGAAGAGGGCAAGCGCATGCAGCAGCAGATAGCGGAACGGGCCAACGCCGCCGGTCTGCCCCTCATCGACCCCAACTGCATGGGCATCTTCCGGCCCAAGCTCGGCATCCGGCACGGCGTGGACCAGTACTACGGCGAGACCGGCCCCGTGGGCGTCATCGCGCAGAGCGGCGGGCAGGCCACATTCATCACGACCGGCGCCCGCGCTAACGGTCTGCGCACCAGCAAGTCCGTCAGCTTCGGCAACGCCGCCGTCCTGGAGGCCGCCGACTTCCTGGAGTACCTGGGACAGGACGAGGAGACGCGGGCCATCGCCATGTACATCGAAGGCGTGCGCGACGGGCGGCGCTTCTTCCGCACGCTGCGGCAGGTTGCGCCGCGCAAGCCGGTCATCATCTGGCGCGGCGGCCAGACGGAGGACGGCGCCCGCGCCGCGCGCTCCCACACCGGCTCGCTCGCCAGCTCGATGGCTATCTGGGACGCCGTCGCGCGCCAGTGCGGGGCCATCCGCGCGGACACGCTCGACGACGTGCTGGACTACCTGAAGGCGATGGTCTTCATCAAGCCGTCCACGGGCGACCGCGTCGGACTCATCTCCATGAGCGGCGGGCAGGCAGTGGTCACCGCGGACGCCTTCGCGCGGGTCGGGCTGCGCGTGCCGGCGCTTACCGAGCGCTCCTACGCCGAGCTCGCGAGCTTCTTCAACGTCATCGGCGGCAGCTATCGCAACCCGCTCGACGTAAGCTGGAACTTCAACTCCACGGACCTGGCCCAGCGGCTCCTCGGCATCCTGCAGGCCGACGAGAACATTGACGCGGTCAGCATGGAGTTCGGCGTGGGCGCGATGCAGCGGCGCTGGCGGCGCGACCCGGCCTTCGCGGAGGGGCTGCTTAACTACCTGGTGCGCTACAAGGAGGAGTCGCCGAAGCCCTTCTTCATCACCCTCTTTCCCGGCAAGTGGGAAGCCGAGGCCCTGGAGATACGGGAGAAGCTACAGGAGCGGGGCATCGCCACATACCCCAGCTTCCAGCGCAGCGCCAACGCATACCGGCGGCTGGTGGACTACTACCGCGCCCACGCCCGCGAGGCGTAGACGCTAGCTGCAATACCCCGTTGTGGGCAAGCGTGGCGAATGTCCGCGAAAGTGCAGAGGCGCAGCCCCGCCGGAGGGTCTGGGAGGTGTCCTCCCAGATTCCCATCGTTTCTCCCCTTCCCCTGCAGGGGAAGGGGACACAGGGGATGAGGTATCCGTCATAAGCAATGGCGTGAACCCCAAGCGGCAAGGCGCTGGAATCGTCCAAATGGATAACGGGACGGGACACTAGCTAGAAAGGGAGGTACCAATGAAAGTCCAGAAGATGAGTGCTGTCAAGAAAGAGGCGTTCGTCGTGCCGCTCATGACGGGCACGGACGTGACACGGCAGACCCTGGTGCCGGAGAGCACCGACTTCAGCATCGCCATCATAAACTTCGGCAAGGGGATACGAAACAAGTTCCACACCCACAGCAGCGACCAGGTGCTGTTGGTCACGGAAGGGACGGGCTACGTCGTCACCGATCAAGAGAAGCGCAAGGTGAACGTGGGCGACATCATTCTGGTCACCGCGGGCGAGAAGCACTGGCACGGCGCAGGCCCGGAGTCCGCGTTCTCCCACATCACGCTCACCAAGCCGGGCAACAAGCTCGTCCAACTCGAAGACTAACCACAGCAAGCGGAGGCCGAACGCGGGGAGGCCATCAGATCCTTCTGACGCGCCTCTCCCTCCTTGTACGCGCACGCCCTCATAGCTCCGCGGGCGCGCCTTTCGCCGCCTGCGGCCAGATGACCGACACCAGCACCGACAGCGCCAGCACGCCCGCCACGACGCCCAGCGATAGCGCCATTGGCATCTTGAAGTCGAACGCCTCCTGCGCCAGCATCTTCCCACCGATGAACGCGAGCACCACCGCCAGGCCGAAGTGCAGGTGGCGGAACATTGGCATGATGCCCGCCAGCGCGAAGTACAGCGCCCGCAGGCCCAGGATGGCGAACACGTTCGACGTGTAAACGATGAACGGGTCGGTCGTGATGGCCAGCACGGCGGGGATGGAGTCCACGGCAAAGACCACGTCGGTCATCTCCACCATGAGCAGCGCCACGAAGAGCGGCGTGGCGAACAGCCGCCCGGCCCGCTTCAGGAAGAACCTGTCGCCCTCGTAGTTCTCGGTCACGGGGACCATTTTTCGGAAAAGCCGCAGGACGGGGTTCCGCTCCGGGTGGACGTCCATCTCCTTCTTTTGCAGCGCCAGCTTCACGCCGGTGAAGACGAGGAACGCGCCGAAAATGTACATCGTCCAGTGGAACCGCTCCAGCAACGTGATGCCCACGGCGATGAACACCGCGCGCATGATAAGCGCGCCCAGGATGCCCCAGAAAAGGACCTTGTGCTGGTACTCGCGCGGGACGTGGAAGTAGGTGAAGATGGCCAGGAAGACGAAGATGTTGTCCACGCTCAGGGACTTCTCGATGAGGTAGGCCGTGAGGAACTGAAGCCCCTGCTCCGGCCCGCGCGCGAGGTACACCCACGCGTTGAACGCCAGCGCCAGCCCTATCCACACACCCGTCCAGATGGACGCCTCGCGGAACCCCACCACATGCGCCTTGCGGTGAAAGACGCCCAGGTCCAGCGCCAGCAGGCCAAAGACAAACGCGCCGAAGCCGAGCCACAGCCACAACTGGTCAGCCATTGCTCCTCCCTTGTATGGCCTGGCCCGCGGTGAGTAACAAAAAACCTTCACCGCAGGCCCTCGGGCCATTTGGTGAAGGTCTCGCTGTTTCGTGGATGACACCGGCTCTCTCGAGCGTGCTGACGGCGTCGTCCTCTGCCCCCTGGCAGCCGCTACTCCCCTTCAACTAGGAACAGGATAGCAGAAACCACCTGAACACGCAAGGCGCGCTACTTCGCCCACGGGTCGGGGTTGTCCAACACCGCCTGCGATTGCGCCTTGCGGTAGTCGCGCAGCGCGCGGCGGACGTCCGCGTGCTTGTTCGCGAGGATGGCCGAGGCGAGCAGCGCCGCGTTGATGGCGCCCGCCTTGCCGATGGCGAGCGTGCCCACCGGAATGCCCGCGGGCATCTGCACCATCGAGAGCAGCGAGTCCATCCCCTTCAGCGATTGCGACTCCATGGGCACGCCAAGGACAGGCAACGCGGTCTTCGCGGCGATAGCTCCGGGCAGCGCCGCCGCGCCACCCGCTCCCGCGATGATGACCTCCAGCCCGCGCGTTTCCGCCGACTCCGCGTAGGCGGCAAGCTCGTCGGGAGTGCGGTGCGCCGAGAGCACGCGCACCTCGTACGGGACCCCCAGCTTGTCGAGCGTCTGCGCGGCGTGCGTCATGGTCTCCCAGTCCGACTTCGACCCCATGATGACGGCAACGAGTGGCTGCATTGCTTTCCCCCCTGTGTTCGTCCCGTAGCTGGTGGACGTGCTGCGACGCTTCGCATTATACCGTGTGGCGCAGCGTGCAGGCCAACGGGCCCGCGCCGCGCCGATTGGAAAGCGCTATGAGTCCTGCCCCCGTGTCGTATCCGGCGTCTCCCCCTGCGCCATCATCGCCTCCGCCCGCGCGCGCACCTCGGTGAAAGGCCGCGCCCGCTGCCACATCTGGTACATCCACAGGAGACCCGCCACGCCCTGTAGCGCGCCGGACACCGCCAGGAGCACTCCGTCCACCGGGGAGGTCTCCGGCAACGCAATCTGCATCGGCTCGAAGACGACCCGCAGGATGAGTCCGACGTTGAGCATCCCGTACACGGCGAAGGCCATCCTGCCGCTGTAGCCCAGCGGCTGCGCCGCCGTCCGCCGACGCGGCAGAATCCAGTAGGCGATGCCCATGACGAACTGCAATAGCCATCCCACCAGGAGAAGGTGCGAGTGCGTGGGCATGAAGACCGCGGTCAGCCAGATGTAGCCCAATCCCTTGGTGATGAGCATGGCCGCGCCCAGCAGAAACCCCGTGGCGAAATACACCAGGCTGGTCTTGACCATGAAGACCGTGATGCGTTCCATCGTCCTCGTACCTCGCCACGGCGGTCTGGCGCCCCCGCCTTGCGGGGCTGGGCCGACGCTAGTGTAGTGCCTCTCCGTGCGCCTTACAACCCGCGGACGCCAGCCAGGACGCGGCCCGGAAGCTGGCAGGCGTTGTCACAGAGTACGACACGCTGGCAAATCACCGACGGTCGCGGTATCATGGAACCTGTCTGAGGGCACGGCGACGGCTGCGCCCGCCAGACAGGACAAGGGGAGGACGATCATGGCGGTCTTGCCCATCCGGACCATACCTGACCCGGTGCTCCGCCAGAAGGCGAAGCGCATCAGGAACATAAACGAGTCCATTCAGAAGCTCATTGACGACATGATTGACACCATGCGGGCGGCTGGCGGCGTGGGACTGGCGGCCAACCAGGTGGGCGCGCCCGTGCGGCTCATGATCGTGGACATACCTGACGAAGGCCCCGTCGCCATCATCAACCCCAAGCTGACGGCCACCGAGAACGAGGACGCGGCGGAGGAGGGCTGCCTCAGTGTGCCCGGCTATCGCGGCGAGCTGAAGCGGTACCTCAAGGCCACCATCGAGGGCGTGGACCGCTACGGCAAGTCGGTGCGCTATACGGCGGAGGGCTACTTCGCGCAGGCCTTCCAGCACGAGACCGACCACCTCAACGGCGTCCTCTACATAGACCGGATAGAAGACCCCAGCAAGCTCTACCGTGTGCAGCCCGGGCAGGAGGAGGCAGAGGCCGAGGAGCTCGCCAGCGCTTCCGCCCAGGCTCCCCCGGCGTAGATGACGACCATGCCCCCCATCCTTCCGCGGAAGGACGCGCCAGACCACCAGCGTCCCGGGCCTGACCCAGAATTGCGCTCCCTCCTGTCCCGCGTCCGGCGGTTCTTCTCCGACAACGGCGTGTCCGCCTACCTGGTCGGCGGATTCGTGCGCGACCTTCTCCTGGGACGGCCCACCCACGATGTGGACATCGCCGTGGACGGCGACGCGCTCGACCTCAGCCGACGCCTCGCCGACGGCCTGGGCGGCGCATGGGTGCTGATGGACGCGGAGAACAACGTCGGGCGCGTGGTGCTTACTCTGGAATCCGGCGCCCGCTTCTATCTGGACATCTCCCGTCTGCAAGGCGGCCCCGCGGCCAGCCTGGCGCAGGCCCTCCGCGCCGACCTGGCCCGCCGCGACTTCACCGCCAACGCCCTGGCCGCGCCGCTCGACGCGCTGGACGGCGATATCTCCGCCGCGCTCGTGGACACCTGCGAAGGGCGCGCGGACATTGAGGCGCGCGTTCTGCGCGCCGTCTCGGACCACACCTTCTCGGACGACCCGGTGCGCCTGCTCCGCGGGGTGCGCTTCATGGCGGGGCTGGACTTCCGCATGGACCCGGGAACGGAAGCGCTGGCGCGCCGGGACGCTCCGCTCCTGGCGCGGGCGACGCCGGAGCGCGCCCGGGACGAGTTCCTGCGCACACTGGCCCTCCCCTTCGCCGACCGGCACCTCCGCCTCATGGACAGCCTGGGCATCCTGGACGTCCTGCTGCCGGAGCTCGGCGCGGGACGCGGCTGCTCCCAGCCCAAGGAGCACCACTGGGACGTCTTCAACCACAGCATCGAAGCGGTGGCCGCCGTCGAGAGCGTGCTGCGCCAGAGGTCGGACGCCTATGCTCCCGCCGGGCGCATGCCGTGGGCCGCGGACATAGCCGCGCACTTCCAGGAGGAGGTCAGCGACGGCCACTCGCGCGCGACGCTGCTGAAGCTGGCCGCGCTGCTGCACGACGTGGCCAAGCCCGAGACCCGGACGGTGGACACCGACGGGCGCATCCGCTTCCTGGGCCACCATGTCCTGGGCGCCGAGCGCGTCCAGAGGATAGCGGAGCGGATGCGCATGGGCAGCCGGGGCGTCAGGCTGCTGACGCTCATGGTGGAGCACCACCTGCGTCCCGCCGCCATGAGCGGGGACACGGATGACATGCCCACCCGCCGCGCCCTCTATCGCTACTTCCGCGACGCCGCCGACGCCGCCATGGACACGCTCTACCTGAACGCCGCCGACTTCCTGGCGGCCCGCGGGCCCACCCTTGATACGCAAAGCTGGGAAAGCTACTGCCAGCGCATCGCGTACGCGCTGGAGTGGCGGGAGCAGCAGAAGGCACGAACGCCACCGGCGGCGCCACGGCTGGTGGACGGCAAGGCGCTCATGGAGGCGCTGGGCCTGCCGCCCGGGCCCGTGGTGGGCCAGCTATTGGACGCGCTTCGGGAGGCGGAGGCTGTCGGAGAGATAGCGGACAGGTATGCCGCCCTGGACCTGGCGCGGCGGCTCCTGCCGCAGTTGCAAAAGTCGCGCCGCATGCCATAATAGGAGGGCACTATCGGAGGCCATGAGCCTCCAGGTTGCCTGAAGGAGCAGACCGTGCTGTTACGCCGGAATAGCCAAGTCCTCTTTGGAATCATCATCCTGACCATCCTGGCCCTCGCGGTGGTCTTCACCGACCCCTTGCGCATTGACGTGCTGGGGCTGCGCCGCGGCGGCACCGGAAGCCCCCTGGGCATGGTGCTGGGCCTGGACCTGCGGGGCGGGACACACCTCGTCTATGAGGCCGTGCGCCAGCCCGGAGCGCCACCTATCACCCCCGAGCAGATGCACGGCGTAGTGAACATCATTGAGCAGCGCGTGAACGCGTACGGGGTCACCGAACCCATCGTGCAACAGATGGGCGACGACCGGGTGCTGGTCGAGCTTCCCGGCATCAAGAACATTGACGAGGCCAAGAACCTCATCGGCAAGACGGCCCAACTGGAGTTCAAAGAGCAGGTGACTGCGGACGGCAAGACGGACTGGGCGCCCGCCAAGGCCGAGATCAAAGGCGAGCAGGTCGCCCTCACGGGCCGGTTCCTGAAGCCAAACTCACAGATTTCCCTGGACCCTCAGACGGGCCTGCCGCTGGTTCACTTTGAGTGGAACGACGACGGGGCGAAGCTGTTTGAGCAGATCACCGCCCGGCTGGTGGGCAAGCCCCTGGGCATCTTCCTGGACAACCAGCGCATCTCGTCGCCCACGGTGCGGGCGGTCATCCGCGACAAGGGCGTCATTGAGGGCATGGCCCTGGATGAAGCGCGTCTCCTCTCTATTCAGCTCAACGCGGGCGCGCTGCCCGTCCCCGTCAAGGTTATCCAGGAGCAGGACATGGACGCCACCCTGGGCGCCGACTCTCTGCAGCGCAGCCTGGTGGCGGGATACATTGGCCTGGGGCTGGTGCTGCTGTTCATGCTTATTTACTATCGCGTGCCGGGGTTCTTGGCCGGCATGGCCCTGGTCATCTACACGTTACTGAACATGGCTCTGTTCAAGCTGTTCCCCGTGACGCTGACCCTCACGGGCATCGCGGCGTTCATTCTGTCCATAGGCATGGCGGTGGACGCCAACATCCTCATCTTCGAGAGGATGAAGGAGGAACTGCGCGCGGGCCGGACGCTGGCCGCGGCCATTGAGGCAGGGTTCTCCCGGGCGTGGCCCTCCATACGGGACAGCAACCTGTCCACCATGATCACCTGCGGCATCCTCTACTGGTTCGGCGACAAGCTGGGGGCGCCCGTGGTCAAGGGCTTCGCCCTGACCCTGTTCATCGGCGTCTCCGTGAGCATGTTCAGCGCGGTCTTCATCACCCGTGTCTTCATGCGGGCCATTGCCCGGACGGCTCTGATGCGGGCCGCCGCCCTCTTCAGCCGCGCCTAAAGAAGGAAGGAGAACAGACACCTTGCTGGACATCGTCGGAAAGCGGTATATATACCTGACCGTCTCGGCCATCATCATCCTCGTAGGCCTCGTCTCCATCGCCATCCCTCCGTCCTTCCGGGTGGGCATTGATTTCACGGGCGGGTCAACGCTGACCGTGCGCTTCCAGGAGCAGGTGGACCAGGCGCGAGTCCGCGACACCCTGACCAGCCTGGGCCAGACCGACGCTATCATATCGAGGCTGGGCGGCAAGGCGTACTTCATCCAGACGCGACATCTCAAGGACGCCACGCGGGACGCGCAGGGCAATGTCGTGGATCCGGGCGAAAAGGACAACCTCGTAGCAGGTCTGAAGAAGCTCGGCGCCATTGAAGGCACACCCGAGTTCTCGTCCGTCTCGCCCGTGGTGTCGGCGGAGTCGGTACGGAACGCCATACTGGCCGTGCTGGCCGCTTGCGTGGGCATCATGATTTACATCTGGTACGCCTTCCGCAAGGCGGGTCGCGGGTTCCGCTACGGGGTGTGCGCGCTGGTCGCTCTTCTCCACGACGTACTGGTGTCGCTGGGGGTGTACTCCATCTTCGGCAAGACCATCGGCTCCGAGGTGAACAGCATCTTCATCGTCGCGCTGCTCACAGTGGTGGGCTTCAGCATCCATGACACCATCGTGGTCTTCGACCGGATACGCGAGAACCTGACCAAAGGCATCAGTAAGGACTTCGAGCAGGTGGTCAACTACAGCGTGCTGGAGACGATGGCGCGCTCCATCAGCACCAGCATGACGCTGCTGTTCACCGTGTCCGCGCTGCTGCTCTTCGGCGGGTCAACCCTGCGCGACTTCATGCTCATCCTGCTGGTAGGCGTGACGGTGGGCACGTACAGCTCGATCTTCATCGCCAGCCAGATCATGGTCATCTGGGAGAAGGGCGAGATTCCCGCCTTCTTCCGGCGTCTGCGCGGCGGGTCGGCCCAGAAGCAGGCGGCCTAGGAAGCCCTGAACATTCGCGAGGCGTTCACCCTCAGACAGTCTCTGGCTACAAGTAGCTGACTAAGGAGGTGAAGGTCATGTGCGCCACATGCGCCAAGCACAACCCGAAGAAGAAGTAGGCGAATGGAGCCTGGTCATTGAGAGAGGGCAGCCCACCAGATAGGCTGCCCTCTCTTGTCGCCACCGGAAGTGGCCGCGGCTACGGCGGTGGAGGCCGCTCCATTGACGCCCCGACCCTTGAGCGCTACGCTGAAAGGGAGGGAGAGCAGAGGGGCGCGCGTATGGTGCTACATAGGGACCAGAGAGGCATCACCCTCCTGGAGGCGATGATCGTCTTCTCCATCCTGGTCGTCCTCAACGCCATCATGCTCCCCGCCATATCAGGGCGCATCTTGGCAGCTCGCGACACCGGTCGCACCAATGACGAGGCGCTCATCACGCGGGCGGTGAGCAGCTTTACGGGCGAGGCGCCCCTCAACAGAGAGAACGGCCTGCGCTACCCCGCGTGGGGAGATAGTCCGCCAACACCGTCGTCGTTCCAGGCGGTGGTCTATAACTTCAAGCTGCCTAACGGCAGGACGACCACTCTTTACGTCAAACCGTTGGACTTCTTCGCCGGCTACGTTGTAGCAGACACGAACCAGACGGTGCGGTTCTTGACCGGGTACCTCAAGAACGCCCCCAAGCATGCGTCCGACCGGTTTGACCCGGCGAAGTTCAGCAACGGCAGAGTGGTCTTCGCCGGCGGCGCCACGGCAACGGGCGGCGTCGCCGCCACCATCAGCGTCTGGGTGCTTGACCAGAACGCCGTGGCGCACGCGCTCATTGACGATAACGCCTACTAGAAGCTGTCGCACCACCCTCACCCCTCTGGACTCCGCTCAAAAAGACTTCAGCAACCGGTTTCAGAGAAGTCAGGCGGCGACCCCCGCGCGGCGTCCGTTCCGGAATCTGTCCGATAACCCCGTTCATGGTTCGACTGGCTCATCATGAACGGGAACTGAAGACCGCTCACCCTGAACTTGTCGAAGGGTGAAGGTGAAACTGAATCAGGAGCAGCTCTCGGATAGGCCATTAGAGCAGCACCGCGGGGTCCACGTCCACGTCCCAGCCAGGCGGCAATGGCACGGCGTCCAGCAGCGCGGCGGGGTCCGCGCCCCGCAGCACGATTTGCCACCTGTAGCGGCCCCGCAGGCGCTGCGGAAAGCCCGGCGCCGGCCCCAGCGCGTCCAGCACCATGCCCCGTGCGTCGCGCTCCCTCCGGATGTTCTGCGCGAGGCGCGCGGCTTCTTCCCGCGCCACGTCGTTATTGGTGTGCGCATACCGGAGCAGCGCCAGGCGACTGTACGGTGGATAGCCCAGAGCGCGCCTGCTCGCTATCTCCTGCTCGTAGAACTTGACGTAGTCCTGTCGCGCCGCCGCCTGGATGGCGTAATTCTGAGGGCTGTACGTCTGGAACACGACCTTCCCGCCGCGCGGCCCGCGGCCCGCCCGGCCCGCCACCTGGGACAGCACCTGAAAGGTGCGCTCCCCCGCCCGATAGTCCGGCGTGTACAGGCCGATGTCCGCGCAGACGACGCCCACGAGGGTAACCAGTGGTATATGCAGCCCCTTGGCGATCATCTGGGTGCCCACCAGGATGTCCGCCTCGTGGGCAAGGAAGCTACGCAGGATGACCTCATGGGTGCGGCGGCCCGCCGTGACGTCCCTGTCCCAGCGCAGCAAACGCGCGCCGGGGAAAGCGGACGCGGCCTCCTCCGCAACCTTCTGCGTGCCCGCACCCAGGTATCTGATGCGCCTGCCCCCGCACTGTGGGCAGAGCTGAGGGACAGGCCGGCGGTCGTTGCACTGATGGCAGACCATCCGCTCCCCCTGGGTGTGGTACGTCAGCGCTATGTCGCACCGGCGGCAGCGGAGTACGAACCCGCAGTCCCGACACTGGACAAAGGTGGAGGCCCCACGCCGATTCAGGAACAGGATGACCTGCTCCTTCGCCGCTAGGGCCGCGCGGACGCCCTCCGCCAGCGTGCGGCTGAACATGCTCCGGTTGCCCGCCCGAAGCTCATCGCGGAGGTCCACCACTTCCGCCTGCGGCAGGCGAGGTTCCAGCCGCACCACGGGCCGGTCCGCTTCCTCTTCCACAATGACGCGCTCCGGCAGTTCCAGCAGCCGGTACTCGCCCCGCCGCGCCCTGTAATAGGAAGCCACGTCGGGCGTGGCCGAGCCCATGACCAGCACAGCGCCGGTGCGCCGGGCCAGCTCCAGCGCCACGTCGCGGGCGTGGTAGTGGGGCGTGGCGTCGTGCTGCTTGTACGTCCACTCGTGCTCTTCGTCCACCACAATCAGCCCCAGGTCCGGCTGCGGCGCGAAGATGGCGCCGCGGGAGCCGATGACCACGTCGAAGGCGCCGTCGTGGATGCGCCACCACTCGTCGTACTGCTCGCCGGGGGACAGGGCGCTGTGCAGCACGGCGACACGGTTGGGAAAGCGCTCCGCGAAGCGCTGGACAGTCTGGGGCGTGAGCGCGATCTCCGGCACAAGGACGATACCCTTCTTGCCGAGGGCAACCGCCTTCTCCAGCGCGCGGAGGTACACCTCCGTTTTGCCGCTGCCCGTGACGCCGTGCAGCAGAAAGGCGGCGGGCATGCGGTCGCCCCGCGGTGAAGTCGAGGCGGCTGCCTCCAGCGCCTGCTCCACCTCGCCAAAGGCATGGGCCTGCGCCGGAGTCAACGGCGGCGCGGGCCGTGGAACAAAGCTCTGGCCAGCCAGCGGGTCGCGGACGACGCGCCGCGTCTCCAGCGCGATGAGACCCTGTTGAGCAAGGGCAACAACGTCATCCGATCCCACACCTAAACTTTGGCACACGTCCTCAAGAAATTGCCTGTCTTCACCCAGAGCCAGCGTCTCCAATATGACAGCTTGACGCACGCCGGGATTGACTCGCAGATCACGCGCGCTTTCCACATTCAACTGACGCTCACTGAAGAAGCCTAGCTGCTTCATTTTTTTCAGACGCGCTACTGGCAAGGCGCGCAGATTAGCGGCAGCTTCTAACGCCTGTTGAGGTGTCACCACCAGCCGTACGAGGCGTGCAACCCGCGGGCCCGCGGACGGGCGTTCCCACTCCCAGCGCCTCTCGACAAGCTCCCTGTCCAACAGGACGCGGACAACCGCTGCCGCCGCCCGTTTGCCGACGCTCTCCTCCACATCGCTCATGCCCGCGCGTCCCCGCTGTCGCACAAGCCTCAGGACGGCGGCCCCTCTCTCCGTCAGGTCTGCGGGCATGTCCGGGGAAGCCGTCGGCGAGGGTGTGAGGACGGGCCGCGCCCGCTGCCGGAAGCCGAGATGCGCCCACAGCGCGGCGGCGTCGAAGTAGGAGGCACGGTAGTACTCCGCCACCCATCGGGCCAGTTGGAGCTGCGCGGGAGTCAGCAGAGGGCCGGGGTCGATGACGGCCTCGATGGGCCGCACCTTGGACACCTCGGGCACGTCCGGCAGGTCGAAGACGATGCCCTGGACGGTCCGGGGGCCGAACGGGACGCGGACGGCCTGTCCGGGCTGGACGGCCATGCCATCGGGGACAGCATAGCTGAAAAGGCGACGAGGCCCCACGGGCGCATTGACCGCAACATCCGCATACCGGGCGCTCATCTCGCCTCGCCCGCTCCGATCTATCGGAGCAAAAACAATGCCGCCCCGTGTGGGGCGGCATCCGCAAAGAGCCTTGCTGCCGGGTTACTTCTTTTCGCCAGCGTCCGTTGGAGCGGGAGCAGGCGTGGCGGGCGCCTCCGCTGC
Organism: Dehalococcoidia bacterium; assembly: GCA_030648205.1. Classification (NCBI taxonomy): domain Bacteria; kingdom Bacillati; phylum Chloroflexota; class Dehalococcoidia; species Dehalococcoidia bacterium. Next base: position 46,981 of record JAUSIH010000003.1, read on the forward strand.
GGGGGCTGGCGCCGGCTCGATAGGCGGCTCTGGCTCTACGACGATAGCCTCGGCCAGGGCCCCCATCTTCCGCGCCTTTTCCTTGATGCGGGCCGCCTTCCCCGACAGGCTGCGCAGGTAGAACAGCCGGGCGCGCCGCACGTTGCCGTTGCGCACCAGCTCTACGCTCTCGATCAGGGGAGAGCGCACAAAAAATGTCCGCTCGACCCCGACGCCGTGGCTGATGCGCCGGACCGTGAACATGGCCCCCGGCGTCGTCCCGCCGACGACCTTGATGACGACGCCCTGAAACGCCTGGGTGCGCTCGCGGTCGCCTTCCTTGACAAGGACGTTGACTTTGATAGTGTCACCGGACCGGAAGCTGGGCAACTGGACGCTCTTCCTGGCCGGTATTAAATCACGCAGGTTCACCATAGCTCCTCATCCTCCAAAAGCACAGGCGCCATTCTACACGAACGTACGAGATACGTCAAGTCGGTATACGCGTTCACTGCATGCGAGAGAGGGACGGGGTCAACTCGGGGTGGCGTTCTCTTAAGGCATCACGGGCCGTGTATGCGCCACAAGTGGCAAAAGAGGGGCGGAAGAAATAGCAAAGCGAGCGGAGAAGCTGTCCCCGAACGTACGGCAGGTCTCTGACCCGCGACAAGATGAAAAGCCCCGTTACGCTGGCGAAACGACACCAGAACACACCGCGTGGGCCATACGCGGCGGGCCGCCGTCACGCCAGTGAACCCTGCAGTCCGGGAAGCCGCTTTCTACACGCCCGCCTTGCACCCGGAGCCTAACCCTTGCCGATGCGGAAAACCTTGGTCCCGCACTTCGGACACGCGCCCTGCGTGGCCGGCCGACCGTTCTTCAGGGTGACGGTCTTGGCGTTCTTAATGTCTACCTTCGCGCGGCACTTGAAACAATAAGCCTGCATGTTGTATTTTCACCCCCTTTCGCTGCCAAGCTGTAGCTATACCCTAACGTTATAGCTGCCAGATAGCTCTGTCAAATGTGATATAACACGATTCGGACGCAATCCGGCGCGAAACGAAGCCCTTTGCATGCGATTCATACACATGGCTGCTTGCGAAGCGTCCCTAGCTAGTGAACACCTTGTAAGGCTGCCAAAGCTGCCCAATGGGGCGCAATATTGCCACAAGCTCGCCGTCCCAGGAATAGGCCCTGCACTGCTCGGTCCCGTCGGCGGGGAAGGCTACCGATTGACCATTACGCACCGCCCGCGCCTTCTCCTCCCCGAGAATCGCCGCGGCCAGGTGCGTCAGGACGACATCAATAGGCTCAAGCATCTCCTCCCCGCGACCCTCGCGCAGGGCGTCCTCGGCATAGACGAGGCCAAACCCTTGTTCCAGAGCAAATGGGCCGACGCGCTTGCGTTCAAGCGCCTGGAGGTGCGCGCCGCAGCCCAGGTCATCGCCCAGGTCGCGGGCAATGGCGCGGATATACGTGCCCTTGCCGCATTCCACTTCCAAGGTGAGCAGAGGCAGGTCCACAGCCAGGAGGTCCAGGCGCAGAACAGTCACCGTCCGGGCGTCCACGGTCACCTCTATGCCCGCGCGGGCCATCTTGTACAGAGGCGTGCCGCCCCGCTTCAGGGCGCTGTAACGCGGCGGCACCTGCTGGATGCGGCCACGGAAACGGTCGAGAGCGGCCTCCAGGGCCTCGCGGGAGACGTCGGGAACGGGGCGCTCCGCCAGCACCCGACCTTCGGCGTCGTCCGTGTCCGTGGCGGCGCCCAGGCGCACAACGGCGCGGTACACCTTGGTGACGCTCTCCAGGAACTCCAGGACGCGCACACCCTGGCCGAGACCAAGAGGCAACACCCCCGTGGCCATCGGGTCCAGAGTTCCGCCGTGGCCCACGCGGCGCTCACCTGAGAGGCGGCGGACGCGATGCACCACGTCGAAGGAGGTCATACCGGCGGGCTTGAGGATATTGAGGATGCCGTCCATACAAGGGTCTCGCAATGCGTAGGATAACGAGCAGCGCCTGAACCCCGTAAAGAGCACCCGCTTCGGGGGTGGCGGGGTGACGCGCGGGCAGAGCTATTCGCCCAGGAAGTGGTCAGCGTCCATGACAATCGCTTCCAGGTTCCGGTACCCGGCTGCGTTGTTGAGGATGACCTTGGCCAGGGAGAGAGCGGCGGGCCTCTTGGACAGCAGGGTCCGGGCCAGCGCGTGCGCCTCCTCCATGAGCTTGTCCTTCGGCGTCACCTTGAAGACCATGCCCATGTCAAAGATCTCGCGCGCGGTGTAGCGGCGGCAGGTCAGCACCATCTCCTTGGCCTTTTCCAGACCGATCATGCGCACGAGCCGCGCCGCGGGCGAGGCCCCCACGGGCGAACCCAGGTCCACCTCCGGGAACCAGAACCGCGCATCCTCCGCCACGATGCGGAAGTCGCACGAGTTGGCAATGGCCCACCCGCCACCCACGCAGGGCCCGCTGACGGCGGCGATGGTGATCTGCTGCATCCCCTCCACGGCCCGATACGTGCGGTGGCTCAGGCGTCCGCGCAGCTTGTGGCTTCGGGCGAAGACGCGCTGCCGCTCGGCTTCGTCCTGCACGCCCTTCAAAGCCGACAGGTCGGCGCCGGCGCAAAAGGCAGGCCCCTTGCCCGTGAGAATGATGACGTGCGTGGAGTCGTCCTCCTTAAGCTCCGCCAAGGCGCTCAAGAAGTCGGTGAGCAACTCGATGCTCATGGAATTGCGCTTCTCAGGCCGATTGAAGGTGACGACGGCGAGGCCGTTGGACTTCTCCACGAGGACGGCGCTGGCGGGCTGCATAAGAGACCTCCTTCAGGGGAATACGGGTGCCTTATTGTACAACGAGGCGCAAGGAGGAAGGGGAATGAAAGGAGAATCTGGGGACACCCCAGTGGACTTATGCCACGCATTTCAGGGACGGAACACTAGTGAAAGACCTCGCCAGCAACAGGTAGTGTATCAGTTAGGTCGTCGTCATTCCGGCGAAAGCCGGAATCCATCAGAGCGTCTCCCCCACGCACGTCTCTGGACACCGGCCTTCGCCGGTGTGACGGGTAGAGTCCCATTCCCTACCACGGCAAACTGATACAC
>JAUSIH010000004.1 GCA_030648205.1 Dehalococcoidia bacterium
GTGTATCAGTTTGCCGTGGTAGGGAATGGGACTCTACCCGTCACACCGGCGAAGGCCGGTGTCCAGAGACGTGCGTGGGGGAGACGCTCTGATGGATTCCGGCTTTCGCCGGAATGACGACGACCTAACTGATACACTACCCCTATTCCACAAGCCTTGACAGGACGGGGTTCTATTGATAGCGCATCCAGAAGCTGCTATAATTGGTGATTCTCGCAGAGACTCGGCGTACTATCTGCGCTAACTGTACAGTGGACACTGTGCGGCATTCGTAAAACGCTCCGCGATGGAGTCTAACGCCATGAAACAGAATAGGCCGTTTCCACCTCCTCGTCCCCAACCGCAGCCGGAGACAAAACCACCACCCTCCCGGCTGAAAATCGTGCCACAGCGCATCAGGTCGTTCTACGCTCGACTCTCCAACGTTTTTCTGCTCGGCGCAGGCATCCTCATCGCGCTTGCGGCGATGCTCCTGTATGACACGACCCGACCACCGCCGCAGCTTCTGACGCAGCGCGACATCAACGCCGCCGTCCAGCGTGCGCTGGCATCGGCGACGCCCACGCCCTCGTACCAATCTCAGGTCTACGACATTATCCACCCGTCAGTTGTACGCGTGACCGGGCTGGTTTCAAAAGCCGGGGGGAAGACCGAAAGAGGGCTTGGCACCGGCGTCGTCATTGACGAGAGGGGAATTATCCTGACCAATCTGCACATTGTGAAGGACGCCGTGGAAGTTCAGGTCGTCTTTGCGGATGGCACCGAATCCCTGGCATCGGTCATCGGGACACAGCCGGATAACGATCTCGCCGTGCTGCGCGTGAATGAGATCCCTGACGACCTTGTGGCGGCAACACTGGGGAACTCCGCTGCGCTGAATGTCGGCGATGAGATCGTGGCGGTGGGAAACCCGTTCGGAATCAATCACTCGCTTTCAGCGGGAGTTGTTTCCGGCCTGGGTCGGACGTTCAGATCACCGAAGACCGGCGACACGTTGAGCAACCTGATTCAGTTTGACGCGGCGGTCAACCCCGGGAACTCCGGAGGGCCGCTGGTCAATCGAAACGGCGACGTCGTCGGTATCGTGACAGCCCTGGTGAACCCAACCGAACAGGACGTTTTCATTGGCATTGGTTTTGCGGTGCGAATTGAGACCGCTGCCGCCGCGGCAGGGTCCCCGTGGTATTGATGCCCGGGCTGCGACGTGAAGATCGCCGCCAATTGTCGCCTGACGCCCGCAATCTGTAATCCCTAACAAACAGGGGAGAGCGAATGACTGAAGAGACGCGTCCGAAACACGAAGAAGCTCCATTGATGGAGCAAGTCCTGTACGAAGTCAAGAAGGTGATAGTCGGGCAGGACCATCTGCTTGAGCGCGTGCTCGTCGCGATTCTGTCGCAAGGTCATTTGCTCGTTGAAGGCGTGCCGGGCCTCGCGAAAACATTGACCATAAAAACGCTGGCGGAAGCGGTCCACTGCACTTTCAAGCGTATCCAGTTCACACCTGACCTCGTTCCCGCCGACCTTGTTGGCACGCGCATCTACAACCAGAGGACCGGCGAATTCAGCACGTCGCTTGGCCCCGTCTTCACCAATCTCTTGCTCGCCGATGAAATCAATCGCGCGCCCGCCAAAGTGCAAAGCGCGCTTCTAGAAGTGATGCAGGAACGCCAGGTCACCATCGGGGGCGAGACGTACAAAGTGCCCGAACCGTTTCTCGTGATGGCGACACAGAACCCAATCGAGACCGAGGGGACGTACCCCCTGCCTGAGGCGCAGGTGGACCGCTTCATGATGAAGGTGCTTGTGGACTATCCAAGCGAACCCGATGAGTTCGTCATTGTCGAGCGTATGACGGGCACACTCGCGTTGGTGAAAGCGGTCGTGACCGCGCAGCAACTGATTGGCCTCCGACGCGAGGCCCAAAACGTGTATGTTGATCCATCGCTGATCCGGTACGCGGTGCGCCTGACCGCCGCGACCCGCGATTCGAAGACGTTCGGTGACCGTGATATCGCGCGGTACATCATGTACGGCGGCAGCCCGCGCGCATCCATCAACCTGATTGTGGGCGCGCGATCCCTCGCGTTTGTGCGCAGACGCAGCTACGTGGTTCCGGAAGATGTCACCGACCTTGCGCTCGACGTCATGCGGCATCGTCTCGTCCTGTCGTACGAGGCTCTGTCCGACGGCGTCACCAGCGATATGATCGTGCGGCGGATACTGGAACTTGTTCCAGTTCCCGCGCAGCCCTTGCAGACCCATGTTGAAATCAATGCAAAACCCTGAAAGAATCCTGCAACGCCTCGAGTGGACCGCGGTCCGCCGCCTTGACGGTCTCCTGCAAGGCGACTATCGAACGTTGTTCCGCGGTGTCGGGCTTGATCTGGCTGATTTGCGCGAGTATCAGTTGACTGACGATGTTCGTTACATAGATTGGAACGTCACCGCGCGGATGCACACGCCGTATGTCCGCCAGTACATGGAAGACCGTGACGTGACCGCATGGTTCCTGCTGGACCTGAGTCCGTCGGTGGATTTCGGTACGGTGCAGACACTAAAACGCAACGTGCTGATTGATTTTGTCACCGTGTTGTCGCGTTTGCTCACGCGTCACGGCAATCGCGTGGGCGCGATTCTGTACAATGGCGAGGCCGAGAGTGTGATTCCCGCGCGAAGCGGCAAGTACCAGGTCCTGCGTCTTATCAGCGCTCTGCTCGCACAACCGCACCTGAAACATGCGCCGCCGACAGACCTGACGCCACTGCTCGCGTCCGCGCTTGGCATGATGCGACGGCGGTCGCTGGTTTTCATCATCTCCGATTTCATCAGCGCGCCGGGTTGGGAGAAGCCGCTCGGCATGCTGGCGCGGCGGCACGAGGTCATGGCGATTCGCTTGTACGATCCGCGCGAGGTCGAATTCCCCGATATGGGAGCCGTTGTCCTGGAGGACGCCGAGAGTGGCGAACAACTCTATATTGACACACACGACAAACGATTCCGAACACGATTCATAGAAGCCGCCCGGCGACGCGAGTATAAACTGAAGGTCGCATTTAGCCGAGCCGGTGTTGATATGGCAGTGCTTTCCACTGAAGCCGATCTGGTGAAAGAAATCGTGAGACTCGCCACGTCACGCAAACAGCGGAAAAAGGCGCCAGCGTCTTTCGCTGCTTCGAACGCTCGTGGTTTGTCACCCGCGCAAGGCACATAGACAGGCTGAGTGCGCAACTGGAGTAAGGTATGTCGTTCCTTTGGACTGGCCTGTTATGGCTGCTGCTGCTTGTGCCTGTCCTCATTGCCGTCTACGTCCTCGTACAGCGGCGGCGGCAGAAATATGCGCTGAGATACGCGAGCCTTTCGCTCGTCAAAGAGGCGCTCGGACGCGGACCGGGTGTGCGTCGGCACATTCCACCGATGCTGTTCATCATTGGTGTGGCGGTCATGATCGTTGCGCTCGCGCGTCCGGTCGCAACCATCGTGCTGCCATCACAGCAGAGCACGATCATATTGACGCTCGATGTCTCGGGAAGCATGCGGGCGGACGATCTCAAACCGAGTCGGCTTGAAGCGGCGAAAGCCGCGGCGCGAACGTTTGTGAACAAGCAAGCACCGAATGTTCGCATAGGCGTCGTCTCATTCAGCGACAGCGCGGCGATTGTCCAGGCGCCGACGACGGATCGCCAGGCGGTGTTTGCGGCAATCAGCCGCCTCACGCCGCAGAGGGGCACCGCGATCGGACGTGGCATCCTCACGTCACTGGATGCTCTTTTCGAAGAGCCCGGCGCACGACCAACGCCCCCCCCGAGCGATCCACTTCGACTCCCGGAGCCGACTCCCGTAATAGCGCCGGTGCCGCCCGGCAGCTACACCCAGGCAGTTATCGTTCTGATGACCGATGGACAGAGCAACGTGGGGCCTCGCCCGCTGGATGTCGTTGACCAGGCCGCGAATCGCGGCGTCCGCGTTTACACCGTGGGTGTGGGTGACCCCGCAGGCATTATTCTAAGGTTCGAGGGCCGTTCGGTCCGCGTGGCACTGGACGAGGACACTCTCAAGCGCATTGCGGCGGCGACCAGCGCCCAGTATTTCAGAGCAGATACCCAGACCGACTTGCGCAACATCTACGAAAACTTGAGCGCGCGCCTGGTCTTCAAAGCGGAGCAGACCGAGCTTACGGCCGGGTTTACCGGCCTCGCGACTGTGCTTTTGCTCACAGCCGGAACTCTTTCGCTGCTGTGGTTCAATCGGCTGCCATAGATTGAACGCCGGCGCGTCGTATAATCCGGCCCACGCGTCCCCGGGCCCCTCCGTCCCCTCAGAGGGGGCCAGTGGGTGAGGCGCCTACGGCTTCCTCGGCGCAGTGATGGACGGTCGCCGCAGGTACAACGGCTGAAGGGCATCCGCATTGTCGCGCTCGCCGCGGGCCAGCCGCTCCGCGCCCAGCTCCGCCAGCACACCCGCGCTCCGACGACGCGCCGCCGGGGGCGGTACCAGCGCCAGCTTCCCCAGGCGCTCGCGCAACGCGGCCTCCACCGCCGGAGTAAGTTCACCGCAGAACAGCGACGGCTCCTCCACGCGAGCGCACAGGCTGTCCAGGGTGGTCAGGTGCTCTGGCTCCTCCCTGCGCCACGCGCCATCAACCCGCCGGAAGCGCGCCACGGCTATCTCGCCGCGGCCCGCGTCCACCATCGCCCAGATGGGCAGACCCGTGGCGCCGAAGGGGTACGCGGCCACCTCCAGCGTCCCCACGCCCACCAGCGGCAGCCCGCGGGCGAAGGCCAGGCCCTTGGCTACGCTCAGGCCCACCCGCAGGGCGGTGAAGCCGCCCGGCCCCAGGGCCACCGCCAGCCCGTCAACGTCGTCCAGCGACGCGTGGACATGGCGGAGCAGCGCCTCAATGGCGGGCAGCAGCTCCCGCGTATGGCCCTGCTCGGACACCCACGCCAGTTCGCCACGGACCGCGCCATCAGCGTAGAGGGCCACGGCGGACTGACGGGTGGACGTATCAATAGCCAGCGTCATCATACGCGTGATGCCTTCGCCAGAATATCACGCAAGTCGTTTGCCAGGGTCTCATAGCCCGCGCCCACAGGCACAAGGCGCAGTCGGCGGCGCTCCGGCCCCAGGGTTGTCAGCTCAATGCGCAGGTGCTCGAGAGCAAGCTCGGTCGGCGCGCGGTCGGCCCACTCCACCACGGACACGCCCCAACCAGCGAATACCTCCTCCAGACCGAGGTCCAGCACTTCGGCGGCGGACTCCAGCCGATAGAGGTCCACATGATAGAGCGTCAGGCGTCCCCGGTACTGGTTCACCAGCACAAACGTGGGGCTGCGGACGAACTCCTGGACACCCACGCCCCACGCGATGCCCTGCGTCAGGCATGTCTTGCCCGCGCCGAGGCCGCCCACCAGGTAGATGACCTCTCCGCCGCGCAGCAGAGACCCCAGGCTTTTGCCAATCTCCTGCGTTTCCTGCGGGCTGTCCGTTGTTATGTCCAGCACGGATGTCATGGTCTGAAATGGTCCCATCCCGGCCTGTCTATGGCCACCACGTTCCCGCCCGCGTCCAGCAGAGTCACCATGCCGGGGACTCCCGCGACAACTTCGCCGATGACCGTGACCGGGCAGGAGAGCGTCCGCCTGACGCGCTCCACCACATACAGAGGGGCCGTGAACAGCAGCTCGTAGTCCTCGCCGCCGGACAGGGCGAGCGCCATGGCGTCGGTTCCAAAGAGCTGCGCCAGCGCGGGGTGCACCGGCGCCTGGTCCGTCCGCAGACGCGCGGCCACGTGACTCATCTCGCAGATGTGCCGGAGGTCGCCCACCAGCCCGTCGGACACGTCAATAGCGGCGCGCACACCACATTGCAGGAGCGCCTGACCCTCCGCGACGCGCGGCTGGGGCCGCAGGTGCGCGCCGGTCAGGTACCGCACGGCGTCGAGGGACATTGTGGCGGGGGCCGATACACCGCCGTGCAGGAGGCGCATGCCGCCTGCGGACGACCCCACGTAGCCCGTCACGGCAATCGCGTCACCGACGGCGGCCGCCGAGCGCGTCAGCAACCGGACGGGCTGTCCCTGCGGCTGGGGCGCGGCCCCCACGAGCGCGATGCTGACAAAAAACACCGGCGAGGCGACGATGT
>JAUSIH010000005.1 GCA_030648205.1 Dehalococcoidia bacterium
GTGTATCAGTTTGCCGTGGTAGGGAATGGGACTCTACCCGTCACACCGGCGAAGGCCGGTGTCCAGAGACGTGCATGGGGGAGACGCTCTGATGGATTCCGGCTTTCGCCGGAATGACGACGACCTAACTGATACACTACCAGCGTCCGGAGGGCGCGCAAGGTGGCGGGGAGGAGGCTTGTGGCGCGCCGTGGACGCGGAGAGGCCGCGCTCTATGGGGCCTTGGGCGCGGGCGCGGCGGGTGGAGTGGGAGTGGCTGCTGGCGCGGGAGGGGGAGCGCTCGCCGCTTTGGGCTTCGCCTTGCGGAAGAAGAGCAGCCGCACGATCAGGCGCAGGATGAACCCGGCCACGGCCCCGACGAGCGCCGCCGCGACCACGATACCCGTGGAGAGGGCGAACACGGCCAGCGCCGCCTGGTTCGCCAGCAGGTTCTCGGCGAGGCGGGTCACCAGGGCTGTGTTCAGCATGTACACGGCGGTCAGCATGGCGACGGGCGCCATGAGGAGCGACGGCCAGCCTATGAGCAGCGCCATGACGAAGGCCACGCCCGCGGCGGACGTGAACGGCGGCATCTGCGCCTTCCGCAGCACGTAGTTGGCGCTGACCGCCACCGCGAAGACCACCAGAACGAGGAGCAGCTTCAGTAAGGCTTTCATGAACTCCTCTGCCTGAGAACAGATGTGCCTAAGCTGGCGGTCTGCCCTGCCGCCGCAACTGGTCCGCCCGCCCGCGCGCGGCGGACGCCAGCTCCCGTTCACCCAGCTTGTCAGACGTTTGGGCAAGCCCCTCGTGATAGTTCGGATTGTTGGGGTTGTATCTGATGGCCGCCTGAAACCCATCCCGCGCCCGCTCATAGTCGGCGCGGCTGCCAGTCAGCAGGCCCCGGTTGAAGGAGGCATCGCCCAGCCTGCTGTTTGATTGCTCTCCCCAATAGGCAGAATTCGTAGAATTCCCGGCCCTGTCGGCCGCGGTCCGGAAGTCCTTGATGGCGTCGGCATAAGTGCTCGCGCTCGGACTGGCGCTGAAGTAGTTGGCGGCGAACGTTGCCTTGCCACGCTCGATGGGACCGTATGGGTTCTCCGGAAACGCCTTGACATGCTGGTCGGCGTCCTGGTAGGCCCGCCCCAGCAGGTTATTTCTTTCCGTGGGATTCTGGGTCGTCATGGCCTTGTCGTTCAGCGTCTCTGCGCGGCTGCCCAGAGCGGCGGTGCGGCCTCCGTCAATGGCCCCGCTGTAGGCCGCGATGGCCTGGTCCCGGGCCGCCGCCTGCGCATTAGGGTCATTTGTACCTGCGGCCGCCGCCCTCAAGAAATCCCCCTTTGTCATGAACAGGTCAGACGGCGGCTTGAGATTACGCTCCTCGTAGGCCTTCTGCGCGGCGTCCATGGAGGCCGCGGCGGCCCGGTAGTCGCCCTTGTCCGCCTGGAGCTGCGACTTCTTTATTGCCAGCTCGTCAATCTTCTTTGCGTCTTTAAAGGTCGGGCCGCTGACGTTCTGCATGGCCTTATCATAGTCGCTGATGGCCTCCTGAGTCCTTCCCTGCGCCCGGTTGATCTCCGCGCGCTGCTGCAAGATGCCCGGATCATTGGGCTTGGCGGCCACCGCCCTGTCCAGGTCGTCCTTCGCGCCCGATGTATCGCCCAGGTTCTGCTTCGCGGCGGCCCGTTGGGCCAGCAATTCAGGATCCTCGCCCCTATTGCTATTCCGGATGACGTAGTTCAGATCGTCTACAGCCCCCTGGTAGTCGCCGGACGCGTTGCGGGAGCGGGCCCGCTCCTGATAGAGCTCGATCACGTACGGGGACTTGGGGGCACGCTTCTCGGCGGCGGTCAGGGCCTTGTCATAGTCTTCGACCGCTGCCGCATCGTTGCCCATATCATGGAGAAGCTCGGCCCGATTGCGGTAGAAGTCCTGCGGCGCGTTGGGGTCCAGCCTGATGGCCTCATTCAGCGCCTCCAAGGCCCCCTGCTTGTCGCCCTTGGCCTTCAACTGGTTGGCCCGGTCGTAGTTCTGCTGCGCCGTCACGCGGTTATAGGCGTCCTTCACGTCCATTGCGTTCTTGACGTCGTCCGCCCCCGCCTTGCCGGTCAGCGTGGCATCGAGAACGTAGCTGGAGAGAAAGTCGTAAATGAAGTCCCGGTCGCTCTGGGAGCACTCCTGGGCCGTGAAGACCACCGAGAACGCCACCGCCAGGAACGCGATGGTAGTCCTCAACGCCTTGCCAGGTCTCATCGCCCACCCCCCTGCGCGCCCGTCCCGCTGGCCGCGTCCTGGACCATCTGCAATACGCGCTCCCGGTCATTGACCTTCATCGCCATCCGCTTCTGGAACTGGTTCAGCGTGATGCGCCCGTCCTTGAGGTCCTGGGCGGCCTGCATGGGCGCCGCAAGCTCCATAACAGGCTTGCCTTTCTGGTCTTTCAGCTCCACCGTCGCCATGGTGATGCCCATCTGCTGCTTTTTGTTCAGGTCAGCCAGCTCCTCGAATGCCTTGATCATGCCCGGACGCCCGCCGGGCGGCGCTCCGATGACCTGGAAGTCCGGCGTGACGGAAAGGCTGACCGTGGCGATGGTCTGCTTGGTCTTCTCGTCCCGGACGATGGTTACGGGGGCGCTGCTGAAGCCCGCACGCTCCATGCCCGTGCTGAGGGCGCGGGCCTCGCGGACGCCCTGCGGCAGGGTAGCCGGCTCCGGCGCCGGCGTGGGCGTGGGGACGAAGATGCGGGCCTGCTTGGGCAGGGGCGGGATGATGGCCTGCGGGGGCACCGGATAGACGCGCGGCTTGGGCGGGCCCTGATAGGTGTCGTAGACAAGCGTGCGGGGGTCGGGCCCCGGCTCCGAAGGCGTGAGGAGACCCGCCACAGAATCCAGCGTGCTGCAACCACCCACGAGCATGCTCAGGACGGCGCCAGCCACCAAAATGCCTACCTTGCGCATTGCTCTGTCCCTCCCCAGGCTGCTGGACTGGGCTGCCGCGTCCGGGACGACCCCCACACGCACCTATCTTTTAGCATAGACTACCGCGATTGTCAAGGCTCAAGGCGATACGCGCACAAAATGCGTCGCATCGTGACGATAAGCACAAATCCGCGCCCGCGCTTCCGAGGCGATGGACATCCGCACGCCGTCTCGTCCATAATAGGCGGAGCTTCATTGTATTCGAGCCGACGTGACGACCGGCGCACGGAGCGTCGCGGGGGAGTGCCGCCATGAAGGACATTTTCCGGATACTGGAACGCAACGCGCGGGCGACGCCAGAAGAGATCGCCACCATGACCGGGCTGGCCGTGGACGAGGTGCGCAAGACCATCACGCGCGCCGAGAAGGACGGGAGCATCGTCCGGTACAAGACGATGGTGGACTGGCAGAAGCTGGGCGAGGAGCAGGTGTGGGCGCTCATCGAGGTGCGGGTCACCCCCCAGCGGGACGTCGGCTTCGACACCATCGCCCGGCGCATCAGCCGCTACACGGAGGTGCGCTCCGTCTATCTCCTGTCCGGCACCTACGACCTGGCGGTGCTGGTGGCCGGCAAGACCATGCAGCAGGTGGCCTCCTTCGTGAGCCAGAAGCTCGCCGCTCTGCCGAGCGTCCACGGCACGGTGAGCCATTTCCTCCTCAAGCGGTACAAGGAGGACGGCGAGATCCTGGAGGACGAGTCCAAGTCGCACCGGCTGCCCATGTCGCCGTAAGCTTGCGGGTGCGCCGTTTTCCCCTCTGCTATAATGGTGTCCGTTTTGTCTCTGAAGACAGGGCAATGGTGCTACTCGACACGGAAGCGCAGGCCCATTGGGGAGGTAAACTCGCGTGGCGGCAGGCTCTCGTCAGACACCGGTGGCGCAGCGCAGCCGCCTCAGCGAGCGGGTGCGGCAGCTCTCGCCGTCCGGCATCCGCCGGTTCTTCGACCTCATCGCGACGATGGAGGGCGTCATCTCGCTCGGCGTGGGCGAGCCCGATTTCGTGACGCCCTGGCGCATCCGCGAGGCCGCCATCCACGCCATCGAAAAGGGCTTCACGCACTATACGTCCAACTTCGGGTTGCTGGAGCTTCGGCAGGCGGTGGCGCAGAACCTGGCGGCCCGCTACGGCGTGGAGTACGACCCGGCCAGGGAGATACTCATCACCGTCGGTGTCAGCGAGGGCCTGGACCTGGCGATGCGCTCCATTCTGGACCCCGGCGACGAGGTCATCATCCCCGAGCCTACCTACGTCTCTTACATACCCTGCGTCACGCTGGCGGGCGGTACGTTCGTCCCGGCGCCTACCTCCGTCGAGAACGGGTTCAAGGCGCGGGCCGCGGACATCGAGGCGCGGGTCACGCCACGCACGCGGGCCATCGTCGTCGGCTACCCCAACAATCCCACCGGCGCGGTGATAGAGCGGGCCGAGTTCAAGAAGATCGCGGAGGTCGCACGCCGCCACGACCTGCTCCTGGTGTCCGACGAGATTTACGACAGGCTTGTCTATGGCGTGCAGCACGTCTGCGTCGCCGCCCTGCCCGGGGCGCGGGAGCGGACCATTCTCCTGGGGGGCATGTCCAAGGCGTACGCCATGACCGGGTGGCGCATCGGCTTCGCGGCGGCGCCCGCGGAGATCATTGAGGGCATGATGAAGGTGCACCAGTACACCATGCTCTGCGCGCCCACCCTCAGCCAGCTCGCCGCCGTCGAGGCGCTCCGCATGGGAGAAGAGGATGTCTTGAGGATGATGGAGGAGTACGACCGCCGCCGCAGGATCATTGTGCGGGGGCTGAACACCATCGGTCTGCCCTGCGTCGAGCCGCGGGGCGCGTTCTACGCCTTCCCCTCGATACGGGCGACCGGCCTGAGCAGCCAGCAGTTCGCCGAGAAGCTGCTGATGGAGGAGAAGGTGGCGGTGGTCCCCGGCGACGCCTTCGGCCCGTCGGGCGAGGGCTACGTGCGCTGTTGCTACGCCGTCGCCGCCGAGCAGATAGAGGAGGCGTTGGTGCGCATCGGGCGCTTCGTGCAGCGCCACAAGGTATAGCGCCGGGCTCCACGTCAGCCCCGCTCGCCCCCCCCGTATACGGCGCGGCGTATCTGCTACACGTTGCGCTTGCATTTTCCTTTCGAAAGGTGTAGCATAGCTTCCGGTGGTTTCCTGCGCTGGTTTCGTCCTCCCGATTTACTTCGGATCGGATGGCCTCCCTGGAGCCAACTACTAGAAAGAAGGAGGTCATCCATGAGCTACACCGACAAGACGATTACCTGCTCTGATTGCGGCGCGACGTTTACGTTCAGCGCCAGCGAGCAAGAGAGCTTCGCACAGCGCGGTTACACCAACGAGCCCAAGCGGTGCTTGGCGTGCCGCAATGCGCGTAAGACGGAGCGGGGCGGCAGCAGCGGCAGCGGTTTCGGGCAGCAGTCTCAGCGGCGCGAGATGTTCTCGGCCGTGTGCGCCACATGTGGCCAGCAGACGCAGGTCCCGTTCCAGCCCCGTGGCACCAAGCCCGTGTACTGCAGCGATTGTTTTCGCAAGGTCCAGCAGACATCCAGTCGCTAGGGTCTAACCACCCAAGCCGGTAAGCGGCAAGGGGCTATGGTTTGACCATAGCCCCTTGTCCTTTGTCTGCGTGGGGTGCCTGGAAAGGAACTTCCTTTGGACGTTATACTGCGCGAAGGCGAGACCCAGGAGAGCCTGCTCAAGCGCTTCACCACCAAGGTACAGCGCTCCGGCATCCTGCGGGAGGCGAAGCGCAAGCGGTTCTTCGTCTCCAAGGGCGAGGCCGCCCGCGAGAAGCAGCGCCGGGCCGCGCGCCGCCGGCACCGCATGCGCCGGTCCGAGTAGCGCTCAGGCCTGCGAGGCGCGCGACATCGCATCGTCCTCTGTGGTCGTGCGCCAAAAAAAGGGGGGATAGCCAACCTCACAGTGGGCTATCCCCGGCTCCCGGCTATTCTCGTTATTCTCCCCACGTTACTCAGTAGTGGTTACTTCTAAGGACTGCTTTTGCCTATCCTCATTCGCAGCGCGTACACGTCGCGCCGCCGCAGGCCCGTCTCCTGCACCACGCGCGCCACGGCCTCCTTCGGCGCAACGCCCTCGGCCAACAGCGCCTTGAGGCGCTTCTGAGCGTCCGGCCCCGTCACGGGCGCGGCCGCCGTCGGCGTCCCCCCCGCGATGACGAGGGTGAACTCGCCCCGAGGCTGCGCGAAGTGCTCCAGGGCCTCGCGCGCCGTCCCGCGAAAGACCTCCTCGTACAGCTTGGTCAGCTCCCGGCACACGGCCATCCGCCGGTCGCCCAGCGCCAGCGCCATGTCGGCCAGGCTCGCGCGCACCCGGTGCGGCGCCTCGAAGGCGACGATGGTGCGGGGCTGCGACCCCACCTCGGCCAGAAGACGCGACCGCGCCTTCTTGTCGCGCGGCAGAAATCCCAGGAAGGTGAATTGATCGGCGGGCAGCCCCGCGACGGCCAGCGCCGCCGTGATGGCGGACGGCCCCGGCACGGGCGCCACGCGATAGCCGCGGCGCACCGCCTCTACTACGAGCTCGTAGCCGGGGTCCGAGACCAGGGGCGTACCTGCGTCGGAGACCAGCGCCACGTCCTTGTCCGCCAAGGCGTTCAGCAGCGCGGGCAGGCGGGCCGCCTTGTTGTGCTCGTGGAAGCTGACGAGGGGCGTGGTGATGCCGTGCCTGGCCAGGATCTTGCGCGTGGTGCGCGTGTCCTCCGCGGCGATGAGCTGCACCTCCCGCAGGATGCGCAACGCCCGCGCGGTCAGGTCCTCCATGTTGCCAATGGGTGTGGCGACGACGTACAAGGTGGGCATAGGGCGGGCCTCAGCCTGCGTTCCCCGAAGACGGCGGTTGACGGGACGCCGCCTTTGTGGTAAATTTATCAATCGCGCCCGCGGGTGTGTTTCCACTGGGCCCGCACCCTTGCGATGCGCGATTTCGCCAAGGAAGGTGATAGTTCGTGGCCAACGATACGGGCAAGCGGTACTTCTGCTCCAAGTGCGGCTCCGAGTTCATCGTCACCAAGGGCGGCGCAGGCGCCATTGTCTGCTGCGACGTGCCGATGACCAGGAAGTAGCCCCCTCGGAACGCACTCTCACAACCAGGATAACCACAGGAGGTTTGGTGTGGCCAACCAACTCGGCAGACGCTACGTCTGTGACGTGTGCGGCACGCAGGTGCTCTGCACCAAGGCGGGCACGGGCGCCATCAAGTGCGACGGCAAGGACATGAGCCCTCAGCAGCCCCGGCCTCTTCCCTCGTCTGACTAGTCGGCGTTCTGGCAGTCCCCCGGGCGTCTCTCGCATATCCCCCGCGGGGGATATGCTTGTTTGGCGGGCAGCCGCTCCGGGCGGCGCCTTGCACGTCCGCTAGGCGACGCGCCGCACGACTCCAATAACGCGGCCCTGCACGTCCACGTCCGTCGCCTCCACATAGATCGGCTTGAAGGCGTCGTTCGCGGGCTGCAGGCGGATGCGTCCCTTTTCGCGGTAGAACCGCTTCAGCGTCGCCTCTCGCCGCGACTTTAGCCAGGCCGCCACCATCTGTCCGTTCTCTGCGGTCCGTACCTGCTGCAGGATGATGATGTCCCCGTCGTCAATGAAGGCGTCCACCATGGACTTGCCCTTGACGAGAAGGGCGTACACGTTCTCCTTGCCCTTCACCATGTCCGGCGACACGTCCACCGTGTCCAGCTCCGGCTGGCGCCACGTGTCGGACGATGGCACGGGAATGGGCTGGCCCGCGGCTATGGCGCCGATGAGCGGCACGGGGATCGACTGCCTGGGTCGCCCTTCGAGGAGCTCGATGCCCCGCGACACCTCCGGGTCCCGCCGCAGCGTGCCAAGGCGCTCCAAAATGTTCAGATTGTAGTCAACGACCGAGGTGGAGCTGATGTCGCACCCCCGCTGGATGTCCCGGACGGTGGGTGGATAGCCCTTGTCGTCCAAGAACGAGCGGATGAAGTCCATAATGTTCCGCTGCTTCGCTGACAGTTTGGGACTGAGCGTCTTCATGACTCTCCTCGTTCACGCGGCGCCGTACGCGAGTGACGCCCCGCCGGTCGCCACCGCGCCCTACACTTGACAATAATGGAACCTATGTTCTGGACGCCGTTGCCAGTCTAGCAGGCCCCCAGAGGGATGTCAAGGCTTTTCTTGCGACGCGGGGCGCTATGTGTCAGGCGGGCCGGGCTGACGGCGGAGGCTACTTCTTGCGGACCGCCTCCGCACGAACGAAGAACTGGATGACCGGCTCCTTGCCCGGATTGGAATGGCTGTGGCTGATTCCAGCCGGAATGGAGATCAGCTCGTTGGGCCCCACGCGATAGGTCTTGCCGCCCTCGACCTTGACCTCCGACGTGCCTT